>CAMDOY010000050.1 GCA_945903655.1 Rhizobium sp. Q54
ATCAAGAAGCCTGCGGAGTCCAAGGGCGAATGGGATCTGATCAAGGTCGTCAAGGATATCCCGGGCGCCGAGGCTTTCCGCCCGCTGGCGGATGGCGGATGCGCCGCCCTCCCCAAATAGGGCCGCAGACCTGTTTCGGGGCGCCGTGGAGAGCGGGTCTCTGCGGCGCTTTCGGGCGATGGATGGACCGCATGGGCGTGATTAGTGGGGCGAGGCTGTGATGGGCGAACCCATCTTGCGCATGCAGGGCGTGACCAAGGCCTTCGCGGGTTTCGTGGCCGTGCGCGATCTCGACCTCGATATCGCCCGTGGGACCATCCATGCCCTCATCGGCCCCAATGGCGCGGGCAAGACCACCGTTTTCAACCTCGTCACCAAGTTCCATCAGCCCACGTCGGGGCGCATCATCTTCAAGGGGCAGGACATAACCGCCAAGAAGCCCAGCGACATCGCGCGGCTGGGCATGGTGCGCTCCTTCCAGATTTCCGCCGTCTTCGCCAGCATGAGCGCGCTCGACAATGTGCGCGTCGCCTTGCAGCGGTTCCGCAGCGATAATTTCGCCTTCTGGAAATCTGATCGGATTCTGCGGGAGCTGGATGACCGGGCGCGTTCGCTGCTCAACGAGGTGGGCCTCGACGCGTTGCGCGACCGCAAGGCCGCCGAGCTGCCCTATGGCCGCCGCCGGGCGCTGGAGCTGGCGACGACCCTCGCGCTGGAGCCCGAATTGCTGCTGCTGGACGAGCCCATGGCGGGCATGGGCCATGAGGATGTGGAGCGCACGGCGGCCCTCATCCGCCGGGTGGCGAAGGATCGCACGGTGCTCATGGTGGAGCATAACCTCTCCGTCGTCGCCGATCTCTCCGACCGTATCACCGTGCTGGCCCGGGGCGAAATCCTTGCCGAAGGGGACTATGGGCAGGTGTCGAAAGACCCCGCCGTGATCGAGGCCTATATGGGGACGGACCATGACTGAGCCCGCGCTCGCCATCGCCGACCTGCAGGGCTTCTACGGGGAGTCCCATGTGCTGCATGGAGTTGCGCTGGAGGTGGCGCAGGGCGAGGTGGTGACCATCATCGGGCGCAATGGGGCGGGCAAATCCACGACCATGCGCGCGATCATGGGCTTGCTGAAAAAGCGAGAGGGATCCATCCGCATTCGCGGCCACGAGACCATCGGCATGGTCTCCGAGAAGATCGCGCGCCTGGGCCTCGGCTATGTGCCGGAGGAGCGAGGCATCTATGGCAGCCTCGACGTCATGGACAACCTTTTGCTGCCGCCGCGCCTCGGGCCGGGGGGCATGAGCCTTGACGAGATCTACAAGCTTTTTCCGAACCTGCTGGAGCGCCGCCGCAGCCAGGGCACGCGCCTGTCGGGGGGCGAGCAGCAGATGCTGGCCATCGGGCGCGTCTTGCGCACGGGAGCCGACCTCTTCCTGCTGGATGAGCCCACCGAGGGCCTCGCGCCGGTCATCGTCCAGCAGATTGGCGTGGCCATCGGCGCCATGAAGGCCAAGGGGCACACCATGGTGCTGGTGGAGCAGAACTTCCGTTTCGCCTCGAAGATCGCCGACCGCCACTATGTCATGGAGCATGGCCGCATCGTCGATGTGATCGCCCGCGAAGATGTGGCCGCAAGCGCGGGCCGCATCAAAGCCTATCTGGGGGTCTGAGGGCCATGTCGACGCAGGCGCTTTTCGGGCAGTTGCTCATCGGCCTCATCAACGGCTCCTTCTACGCCATGATGAGCCTGGGGCTCGCCATCATCTTCGGCCTGCTGGGCGTCACCAATATCGCCCAGGGCGCCTTCTACATGATGGGCGCGGTGTTCTCCTGGCTGATGCTGCGGGAGCTGGGCATCGGCTATTTCTACGCGCTCCTTCTCGCGCCCATCGCGGTCGGCCTTGTCGGGGCTGCGGTGGAGAAGCTCTTGCTCAGCCGTATCTACAAGCTCGATCACATGTATGGGCTGTTGCTGACCTTCGGCATCCTGATGTTCATTCAGGGCATGTTCGTTTATTGGCTGCAGACGGCGGGCCGTCCCTATCCTGTGCCGCGAGAGCTGGCGGGCGGGTTCAATCTGGGCTTCATGTATCTGCCGAAATACCGCGCCTGGGTGGTGCTGGCCTCGCTGGTCATCTGCTTCGCCACATGGTTCGCCATCGAGAAGACGCCACTGGGCCGCTCCTTGCGGGCGGCGACGGAGAACCCGGCGCTGACGCGCGCCTTCGGCGTCAACGTGCCCGCCCTCATGACCATCGGCTTTGGGGCGGGCGTGGCGCTGGCGGGGGCGGCGGGGGTGCTGGCGGCGCCCATCTATACCGTGAGCCCGCTGATGGGGGCGGATCTCATCATCGTGGTCTTCGCCATCATCGTCATTGGCGGCATGGGGTCGATCCTGGGCTCCATCATCACCAGCCTCAGTCTTGGCCTGCTGGAAGGGCTCGCCAAGGTGGTCTATCCCCAGGGCTCGAACATGGTGGTCTTCGTGATCATGATCGCGGTGCTGCTGATCAAGCCTGCGGGCCTTCTGGGACGGGAGCGGTGAGCGCCATGACCCCCACCCCCGGTCCTCGCGATCCCCTCGCGCTCCTCCTCTACGCAGGCGCCGCCGTGCTGCTGGTCGGGGCGCCCTTCTTCTTCTATCACCTGTTCCTGACCAAGGTGCTCTGCTACGCGCTCTTCGCCTGCGCCTTCAATCTGCTGCTGGGCTCCTGCGGGCTCCTGTCCTTCGGCCATGCCGCCTATTTCGGCGCGGCGGCCTATGTGGCGGGCCATGCGGCGAAGGTCTGGGGCCTGCCCTTCGAGGCCTGCCTCGCGCTGGGGGTCATGGCCTCGGCCCTGCTGGGGACTATCTTCGGCTATATCTCCATCCGCCGTCAGGGCATCTATTTCGCCATGATCACTCTGGCTCTGGCGCAGATGGTCTATTTTCTGGCTCTGCAACTGCCCTTCACAGGGGCGGAGGATGGGCTCACCGCCATTCCCCGGGGCAAGGCGCTGGGCCTGTTCGAACTCGACAATCCCTTGGTGCTCTATTTCAGCACGCTCTGCATCTTCGTGGGGGCGCTGACGCTGATCCATCGCATCACCCACTCCACCTTCGGCCAGATCCTGCGGGCGATCCGCGACAACGAGCCCCGCGCGATTTCCCTGGGTTTCGAGGCGAACCGTTACAAGCTGCAGGCCTTCGTGCTGTCAGCGGCCCTTGTGGGCCTCGCGGGCGCCAACAAGGCCATCGCCTTCAAGCTGGCGACCCTCACGGATGTCCACTGGTCGACTTCGGGCAGCGTCATTCTCATGACCCTGCTGGGCGGGCTGGGGACGCTGCTCGGCCCCTTCGTGGGGGCGCTCATGGTGGTGACGCTGGAGAATTATCTCGCGGATTCAGGCCTGCCCATCAATGCGGTGATCGGCGGCATCTTCATCCTCTGCATCCTTCTGTTCCGGCGGGGCATCGTCGGCGAGGCGCAGGCCTGGCTTGAGGGCGCGCGCTCTCACAAGGCGCCTTAACCCGCCATCAGCACGCCAGGCGCAACCTCCGGCGCATAGAGCATCTCCACCAGATGGGCGCGGTTGCCCAAGACGGCGCGCTGGTTGATCGAGCCCTTGTCGGTCATCTCGCTCTTGTCGATGGACGGCCCTTGTTCAAGAAGGATCGCGCGGGCGATGCGTGTGGAACTGCCGGTGCTCTTTTTCGCGAAGCTCTGTAGCAAGGCGGCGAAATGCGCGCGCACGTCAGGATGGGCTGCCGCATCGGCCAGGCTCAGGGCGCTATCGCCCGTGAGCGCGCGGCAGGCGTCCATATCGGGGAAGATGAGCGCGCCGATATAGTCCTGATCGATGCCCGCGATGACCACATCCTGCACATAGGGCGCGCAATGGTCGATGAAGGCGGCGCGCAGCGGGCCCACCAGCACCCAGGTGCCGGTGTTCAGCTTGAAATCCTCGGCGATGCGCCCATCGAACAGGAAGCCGCGATTGACATCATTCTCATCGACGAAACGCAGGGCGTCCCCGAGCTTATAGAAGCCCTCCTCGTCGAAGGCTTTTTGGGTGAGGTCGGGCTGACGCCAGTAGCCCGGGGTAATATGGGGCCCGCGCACCCGCGCCTCCCATTTGCCCTCGGCGGGCACGAGCTTCAATTCGCAGCCCCGTGCGGGAATGCCGATATTGCCAGCTCCATGCATGGTCTGGTTGGCGCCCAGCGCAAAGGGCGCCGTCTCCGTCGAGCCAAGGCCGGTGAGCACCATGATGCGCTCGCCGGTGGTGCGCACCGAGAGTTCGTCCAGCGCATCCCAGACATGCTGGGCCATGCCCGCGCCCGCATACCACAGTAATTTCAGGTTCTTGAAGAAGGAGCGGCAGAGCTCTTCGTCCTGCTGCAGATAGGGCACCAGCGCCGCATAGCCCTTGGGCACGTTGAAATACCAGGTCGGCGAGATGTCCCGCAGATTGCGCACGGTGGCCTCGATGGCGCCGGGGGCGGGCTTGCCATCGTCCACATAGAAGGTGCCGCCGTTATACAGGAACAGCTTGAAATCGTGGTTGCCGCCAGCGGTATGGTTCCAGGGCGACCAGTCGAGCGTCACCGGCGGCGTCTCCAGCATGAATGCGAAATGGGCCGATGTCATCGCCATGTTGGAGCAGAGCATCAACTGCGTGTTGATGACGGCCTTGGGCATGCCCGTGGAGCCCGAGGTGAAGAGGAATTTGGCGATGGTGTCAGGCCCCACCGCATCATGGGCGGCGTCCACCGCAGGGGTGTCAGGCGTGTGCACGAGATCGGCGAAGAGCGTGACGGCGCGGCCCGCAGGCGCATTCTTCACCACCACCAGCTCCACATCCGCAGGCACGGCGTTCTCGATGGCGCGCGCGAAGGGGGCGCCGTCGGCGACGAAGATCATGCCGGGCGTCATGAGATCGATGATATATTTCAGCTTTCCATGATCGCTGGAGACCAGCGAATAGGCTGGCGACACCGGCGCATAGGCGCAGCCCGCATAAAGCGCCCCCATGCCCATCATGGCGTGATCAAGGTCGTTGCCAGAGAGGATCATCAGGGGACGCTCGGCGCTGAGGCCTCGTCCGATCAGCGCGGCAGCGATGCGCCGTGTGGTGGCGAGGGCCTGCGCATAGGTGATGGTGCGCCATGCGCCATTCTCGCGCGCCGCGAGCCATACCCGGTCGGGAGCCACCTTCGCCCAGTGCTCCAGCCTCTGGGTGAGTTTTGCGGGATAGGGGTCGAGCGGTCGCGTATTGCGGACCATCAACGCGCCATCGGCCCGCCGCTCCATCGTCGCATGGCAATCGCCCAGCTCGGGATTGCGAAGCGGCGCGTTCAACACCAGCGCGTTCTGAGCCATCCCCATCCCCCTGATTGCGCTTTTTCACGCGTTTGTGATACTTTATCACATTCTATGCGAGCGCTCCGCAGGCGCCAAGCTGGCTTTCTAAAAATGGGGGGCGAAGATGCTTTTTGGCAATCTGACCTATGAGGTCGAGGACAATATCGCGCTCATCGGCCTCAATCGCCCGACCAAACGCAACGCCATCAACGATGAGATGATCAACGAGCTGAAGGACGCCATCGAATTGGCGGCCGCGCAGGCGAAGGTCGGCGTCATCTTCGGCCATGGGGCGCATTTTTGCGCTGGCCTTGATCTCGCCGAACATGCGGAGCGCACCCCCTACGAGGGCGTGCTGCATTCGCGCAAATGGCACAAGATCTTCAACGAGATCGAGCGCGGGCCCATCCCCTTCGTGGTGGCGCTCCATGGCGCGGTGGTGGGCGGCGGGCTGGAGCTGGCGGCCTCCGCGCAGATCCGCGTGGCCGAGGAGGAGGCCTTCTTCGGCCTGCCCGAGGGCCAGCGCGGCATTTTCGTGGGCGGCGGCGGCTCCGTGCGCATCGCCCGGCTGATGACGGCCTCGCGCATGGCTGACCTGATGCTCACCGGTCGTACCCTGTCGGCGACCAAGGCCGAGCAGCTCAATCTCGTGCAATATGTGGTCGCGGCGGGGGAGGGCCTGAACGAGGCCAAGCGTCTGGCCGCGCGCATCGCCTCCAACGCGCCCCTGTCGAATTTCGCGATCACCCAAGCCCTGCCGCGCATTCAGGATCTGGCCCATGATGACGGCCTCTTCTTCGAGTCGCTGATGGCGGCCTTTACCCAAACCAGCCCCGAGGCGGTCGAGCGTTTGCGGGCCTTTCTGGACAAGCGTGCGGAGCGGCTGTCGAAGCCGCGCGATTGAAGGCGGCGAGATGGTGAAGGTGGTGGAGGCGCCCGCCGAAGGGCCGCTCGATCTTTCAGCCCTGACGGACAATCTCGGCTTTCGGATTCACATCCTCGATCTGCGCATGATGAAGACGCTGAGCGAGCGCTGCGCCGTCCATGGCCTGACACCCGGCGCCGCCTCCGTGCTGATGATCATCCAGCAGAACCCCGGCGTGCGCCATGGGGAACTCGCCGATGCCCTGCTGATCCAGCGTCCGAACATGACGAAGCTGATGAAGCGGCTGGAGGCGCAGGGGCTTATCAAGCGCCTGCCCGCCCAGAAGGACCGCCGCCATGTGGCGCTGGGCCTGACCGCGAAGGGCGAGAAGGCGGTGGCGGCGGCTCGCGCTGAATTCGCCGCCCATGACGAGATCGTGCAGGGGCGCTTCAACCCCGACGAGCGGGCCGTCATGAGCGCCTTCGTGCAACGCATGCATGATGCGCTGGACGAGGCCGAGACACCGCTCCCGGCCCAGGACTGAAGAACGGCGCTGTCGAGCGGATCCTATTTCGGCGGCAGGCGCAGGGCGCCGTCGAGGCGCACCACCTCGCCATTGAGGAACCGGTTCTCGACCATATGGGCCACCAGGCTGGCGAACTCCTCCGGCGCGCCCAGACGTCGCGGATAGGGGATGGACTCGCCCAGACTCTTCTGAGCCTCCTCAGGCAGGGCGCTCAGCAGGGGCGTGTGGAACAGGCCCGGGGCTATCGTCAGCACCCGAATGCCGAAGGCGGCGAACTCCCGCGCCACGGGCAGGGTGAGCGCCGTGATGCCCCCCTTGGAGGCCGCATAGGCCGCCTGGCCGATTTGCCCCTCGAAAGCCGCCACCGAGGCGGTGGAGATGATGACGCCGCGCTCGCCATCCTCCAGGGGCTCGGCCTTGGACATCTGCGCCCCCGCAAGGCGCATCATGTTGAAGGCGCCGATGAGGTTCACATGGATGACCCGCGTGAATTCCGCCAGCGGCATGGGCCCATCGCGACCCACGACGCGCTTGGCGACGCCGATGCCCGCGCAGTTCACCAGCGCCCGGCAGGGCCCATGGGCCGCCTGCGCCTGCTCCAGCGCGGCGATCATGGTCGCCTCATCCGTCACATCGCCGGGGAGGGCGAGACCACCGATGCGGGCGGCGACCTCGTTAGCGGCGGCGGCGTTCATGTCGATGATGGCGACCTTTGCGCCAGCCTTCGCCAGACGCTCGGCGCTAGCTTCGCCAAGGCCGGATCCGCCTCCGGTGACAATGGCGCCAAGGCCCATCATGTTCATTTTGCGACCTCCTGCTGATCGAGACCCAGCGCGCGAATGGCGTTCTGCTTGAGGATGAGATCATGGATCTCGGGCTTGAACCCAGCGGCCTTGAAATCCGCGATCCAGCGATCCGGCGAGATCAGCGGGAAATCGGAGCCGAAGAGCATTTTATGCTTCAACTGGCCATTGGCGTATTGCACAATCTGCGGCGGAAAATACTTCGGCGACCAGCCGGACAGATCGATATAGACATTGGGTTTATGGAGCGCGATGGACAGGGCCTCATCGGTCCAGGGCCATGAGGGATGGGCGAGGATGATGGTCATGTCGGGGAAGTCGACGGCCACATCGTCGAGATGGATGGGCTGCGAATATTTCAGCCGCAAGCCGCCGCCGCCGCGCATGCCCGTGCCGATGCCCGAATGGCCCGTGTGGAAGATGGCGGGCAGCTTGTATTCGGCGATGACCTCATAGAGCTTGTAGGCCATGCGGTCGTTTGGGTAGAAACCCTGACAAGTCGGGTGAAACTTGAAGCCCTTCACCACGCCCGCCTCGATCAGGGCCCGCGCCTCCCGCGCGCCCATCATGCCCTTGTGCGGGTCGATGGAGGCGAAGGCGATCATGATGTCCGCATTGTCGCGCGCGGCGTCGGCGATCTCTTCATTGGGGATGCGCCTGTTGCCGATCTGGAACTCCGTGTCCACGGTGAACATCACGAGACCGATCTTGCGCTCGCGATAATAGGCCAGCGTCTCGGCGATACTGGGCCGCGCGGTCACCTTGAAATATTTGCTGGCGGCCTCGTCAAAGGGCGCCCAGAAGGGATCTGGCTCCTGACGGCAGGACACCTCCGCATGGGTGTGTACGTCAATGGCGACGAGATCGTCGAGCTTCATGATCACCTCCCCTGAGCTGCGCTGACCGGAACGGGATTCGTTCGGTTGCGCCTCTTGTCTTTATGGCCGCTCGGGTTCGCGGACAGCCGTTCGGGAGCTAGTTATACCTCTTAACCAACAATCTCTGTCAATTGGCTTCCCGGCCCACGGCATCGCGCCCGACCGCAGCTTGAAAAGGACGGTTACGCCAGATTCTCCCTGAAGAATGAGATCCTGCGGTCCCGGAAAAGCTCCGCAGGCTCCTTTTCCTGATATGGTGCGGTGTGATTATGGAAACCATCGTTGGCGCTTGTCGCGTTCGCCATGATGAAGGCGGCGCCAATCGGGCTATGGAAGACTGCGCAAATCGCCAGACGAATAACCAATGCAAAGCGACAAGGCTGACGGAGTCCATGCCTTTCCTTGCGACGCCAATCTAGGTTTTGTTTTGTCTCAACAGCCCTTTGAAAACCTCATTCATGGTCGCTTCGAGCTGTGAGGCGATTGGACCACCAAAGCGGAATGATCTGGCGGCCTGAGACAGCGCTGACAAGTCGTGCGCAGACGAAACAACAGCATGGCATTCTCTAAGCAAGTCTTCGTGAGAACAGAAGAAAATGCCTGACTTCCTCCAATTGACGGCAGCCGGAAGAATCGAGGCTTCGGATATGATCGGCATTCCCAAAGCCAAGGGAATGAGACACCGAGGAATCTCTAAAATGCCACGCTGATAAAAATGAATATTGAGAACCGCCTTACAGTCGACCAATTGCTCCGCCAACTCCATTCCGTAGGCATTTATCAGCTTTATTTTGAGCCCCATACTTGCGAGTGAATTCAATATTTGCCCTCGGCGCTCGTTAATTCCGCCAAAGAAAGCAAGATCCCAGCCAGGGCTCGCCTGCCGCACCAGACCCGAGAACTGCTTGACAAAATTCTCTGTCGGCATGAGCGGGAATTCGAAGGCCTTCGCCTCGACACATCCCTCATTCAGAAAGTCAACGTTTGCTTGATTGTAATCGAGCACCACATATTGCTTCAGCAAATTCAGATATGCAGGAGTGACGTAAATGCTCTCATGTTGAACCAGGAGGTTTTCCAAATTAAAAATGATGCAATGCGCAGGATTGCAATTCTTGATGATATCTTCGATAGAAAAACTGAAGTCTGTTCCGACTCCAAAGATCAAGTTTATGCCGCCAAGATCCAACTCATTCAGCATTCTCTTGCATGGAATTCCTATGGCAAGGAGAGCGCTCTCGACAATTTGAATTGTTTCTTCAAAAACGGGGGGGCTAGAGGCTGATTTTTTGTTCAGGCTCACCAAACTGATGCTCATCTTGCTTCGGCGCTCCAGAAAATTTTAGTCTGCATACGAGACAGGCCCATTTCGATTTTCTACAATATGTATTTTTCTGCAATAAGTCCATATACTTACATTTATAACCCCTGTTCGAGGAGAAGCTAAGCGGTCTTGTTTTACGCTGCATTGTTTCGTTCAAAGATTTGGATAGATGAAATCCGGCCTTTATGATGTTTTTCACGACCCAGGCCTGCGTGCCTTCTTGTCTGGGATCAGGCGGCGCTTGCAAGGATGACCTGTGCTCTCATCTGCCGCCGGGCCGGGCGGTCGTAACGCAAAACGCCCGTGTGATCACAAGGCCACGTGAGGGTGACACGGCACCGGCGCTAGCAAGGCTCCGCGACAGCGGGCGCTCCCAACGAAGATATCACCGCGATCATCTGGATGTTCGGAGGGCCTGACCTCAGGGGAGTGAATATGGACCAGATTGCGCAAGTGGACGCTTCTTGCGATACTGAGCGCCCAATGAAATGAGCCTCATATAGAGGAAGACACTTTCGGGAGGAAAGTCATGCATTTATCACTGAGGACCATCGCTGCGCTGCTTGTGTTGCAATCGGGGAGCGCGCAAGCGGCCGACCCCCTTAACGTTGGCGTTCTGCTGCCCATGACCGGCGTTTTCGCCGCCATCGGGACAGAGCAACTCAATGGCATGCAGATCGCGGTCGAAGAGGCCAACGGAATGGTCTCCAACCGCAAGATCAATATGATCGTCGAGGATACCGAAGCCAAGCCTGATGTGGGCTTGAGCAAAGTGCGCAAACTCGTGATGTCCGAGCGCGTGGACGTGCTCACCGGCGTTGTCTCCTCTGCGGTGGCGCTGGCGGTTGCGCCCTTCGCTTCCGCTCAGAAGGTGCCATTGGTGATCTCCAATGCGAGCGCCAATTCCATCACCGGTGACAAATGTGATCGATTTGTTCTGCGCGTCGCGCCCTCCAGCGCCCAGGTGGCTCGGCCCATGGGGGTCTACCTCGCCAAAACCGGGATGAAGAATGTCTTCATCCTGGCCTCGGATTTCGTGGCACCGCAGGAATATGTCGCCGCCTTCAAGGATGGTTATCTTTCAGGCGGCGGCTCCATCGCAGGCGAACTATTCCCGCCCTTCAATCGGACGCAGGATTACGGCCCCTACATAGCGCAGGCCAAGGCCGCCAACCCGAATGGCGTCTTCGCGGTTTTCTTTGGTGGCGAGGCGGTGTCCTTCACCAAGCAATATCAATCCTTCGGCATGGGCAATGTGCCGCTCTACAGCGGCATTGGCCTCACGCCCCAGATGCTGCACGCGGCGCAGGGCGACGCTGCGGTGGGCGTCATCTCCTCCGTCAATTATACGCCTGATCTCGAAACAGAAGGGAATGCTGCCTTCGTCGCCGCCTACAAGAAGAAATTCGGCGTCCTGCCCGCCGAATTCTCAGTCATGGCCTACGAATCGATGCGTCTGATCATCGAGGGCGTGAAAGCGCGCAATGGCGACACCAAAGATCGGCTCGCGCTGGTGGGCGCTCTGGAAAAGGTGACCTTCAATGGACCGCGCGGTCGCATCAGCATTGATCCGGCCACCCATGGCGCCACGCAGAACTTCTATATCGTGAAGACCGTGAAGAAAGCTGACCGCATCGGCTTTGAAACGATCGAGACCTTTACGGATGTGGTCGATCCAGTGAAGGGCTGCGCATTCAAATAGGGCTTGGAAGGTCCTCAGGCCAAGACATGCGCATGGCGCCCGCCATTTCAAGGTGGGCGCCATGCGCCTTGCAAATAGAGACGTTGCTAGGACAAAGGCGAACGCAGCTTTCGTTTCTCAAGCAGAGGCAAAACCTCCTGAATGAACCTGCGAAGCCCGATGGAATATTGTGGCCATGACAGCAGCGCGCCATCAAGTCCGACCTCGCTGAGAGCCTCCATGCGGTCAGCGATCTTGTCCGCACAGCCCACAAGCGGAAAGCCGCCCCAGCCCGCGATGAAATGATACTTGGCCGCTTCAATTTGCTCGGGCGGCAGCACGCCGGTCTGAATGCCCAGACTACGACAGAGATTGGAAACAGCCTCCCAATCCCCTTTTTCATTGACGTACCAATCCCGGAAGGCCTCAGCCTTCGCGTCCGTATCATCCAGCACGCAATAGCAATTGGCCCAGACTTCAATGCTTCGCCCGTACTTCGCCTGGGCAAGCTCGCGGATCTCCTCGATGTCGTTTTTGGCGGCCGCGATATTCTCTCCCTTGATATGAACGAAAATCATATCACAATGTTTGGTGGCGAAATGCCGACCGACCCCTGATCCACCTGCGTTCATGATAAGGGGAAAGGGTTGCTGGATGGGCTTGGGTTCATGAAAGCCACGTTTGATGTTGAAGTACTTGCCTGAGAAATCGAACTCATCCTTGGCGGTCCAAAGCTCCTTGAGAACCGCCAGCCATTCCGCCGCATAGGCGTAGCGTTCGTCATGGGCCATGAGCGGCGCCCCGAACATTTCAAGCTCGGGCTCGAACCAGCCACAGACGATGTTAAGGGCGAAGCGACCACGCGTTATATGGTCAATGGTCGTGCCCTGTTTCGCCGCGACGATGGGATGCACGGTCGGCACATGACAGGTCGAAAAGACGGTGCTGCGACGTGTGGAGGCGCCGACGCCAGCAGCCCAGGTGAAGGTCTCATAACAGGCGCCGTTGAAATTGGTTTTTCCGCCAAAACCACGCCAGCGCGCCACAGGCACAAGCGCCTCAAACCCCGCCGCATCTGCCGCGCCTGTAAGATCCAGCACATTGTCCCAGGTTGGATGGAACACGCCGTCAATGGTCGTGATGGCGCAAGCCCCGTCTACATTCAGGCCGAAGGTTCCGATCTTGAGACGGTTTGCGCCTGTCGCGCCACGCACTTCTGACATCCCCCTAGCCTCCTTTTCTGTTCACCTGGAGCTTATCGAAGACTGGATTTCGTGCAAGGGCGAGGGGCTCTGAGGGCCAGCTCCACCTCGGAGACATCCATCCCGCCATGTTTGGCTTTCACCTGGCGGGCGCTGGCGTCCTTGGGCGTTACAGAATAGCAGCGAGACCAAAAGCTCCTTTGAGTCTGGTTGCTGCTTTAAGCGCGCACAAGCGCCCTATCTGCGCAATCATCCAATCCTTTTTGATTGGGGAGAAATCGTCCTCTGAAAACCTGAAGAGAACAACGCTCGATCTGAAGAGAAGGCCGCAGCGACGTTGAATTTCTTTTCACTCAAATTTTCCCCCTTGATTGCTTGAAAAGATCCTACGGAGTGAATGACTTTGTTCCGCGCGCCCATGATCGGGCTCATGAGCGAGGTCAAAAGCAAGACGTGGTGGCAACAAGACAGCGTCGAAGTCTCTGAAAGTTATCGTCATGAGGCGGGATCCAGAGCGGCTGGTCTCATTGGCGTTGTTAAGAGGCTCGCATAACCTCAAGCCCTGATCGAAGGAGTCGAATCAATGATCGCCGTTTGAAGCTGCTCTCGGCGGGCGTCAGCAACCCTGATCTATAAAATGAACAATCGCCTGCTTGAGCAATAATTCTTGACCGACTTTTGGGGTGACCCCAGCCCCAGACTGTCGATGAGACCGAACCGACGCCCTAAAATGGAGAATTTGATGGGGGACGATCCTGACAGGACTCGATAGCTCTTTGAGACGGGGCCGAACCTGTCTCCGAACTATTTAACGCATTGCCTTTGGAGGATATTTGGTGGAGCCAGACGGAATCGAACCGACGACCTCTTCAATGCCATTGCAGAAGGACAGTTTATATTTCAATGGGTTACAAGTACCTTTATAACCACTGTTTATAACTCTCGTCGGCAATCTCTAAATGACTGATACTCCATCGAAATCAACTCCGAAAGCCGTTGCGATCTTTCAGGGAGTCTCGATCTACAAGGTCGAGAATAGCCGATTCTGGTACGTCCGGATCCGGGATCGAGAGAATAAGCGCTACATCGTCAAGCGCACCCACCAGACCAGCCAGATCGAGGCTCGGAAGGTTGCGCAGGATCTGGCTGTCTCCCTCCTGGCAGATCAAAAGCCAGTAGAGAAGGTATTCCACTTCTCAAGCTTTGCAACCCGAATGATCAAGAATGAGCAGGTAGCCGTAAAGAAGGGTGAGAGAAGTATTGGCTCATTCAAGGCGATGAACTGGTGCCTGAACAATCCGAAATGGGGTCTGATCAAGAAATTCGGAAAGAAGGATGTCCGGGAGATCACGACGACCGACTTCAGGGAGTACATGGATTTCTTGGATGAGGAGAACCCCGACTAGGCTCCCTCAACGAAGAACACGATCTTGGCAACATTCCGTAATGTGCTGAAGGAAGCCAGGGATCAGAGGGTGATTGATCAGGTACCTGATACTCCCCGTTAAAGGCAGAGGGATAATCCAAGGCCGTTCTTTCGATTCTACCCGTTGGTCTCCAAGGATGACGATGCCTACAAGAAAGTCTTGGACACAGCTCAGAAGCTGGCAGCCAAGGGGGAGAAGGTCAGGGGCATTCCGATCACGGATGAGCTCTATGACCTAATCCTATTCGTCACCCACTCATTCGTCAGGCCCACAACCTCCGAGCTCTATTCCATCCGCCATCAGGATGTGACCGTAGCCGACAATCCCAGACGCTTGATCGTCACAATTCGAGATGGGAAGACTAGTGGATAACGCCTGACAGATGAGTCCATTTTTGGGATTCCCTGCGCTGCTGAACCGTGCGATTGGGTGTCATGCGCACCGGGATCAAATTCGACGTATCGCCGCCTGACCGGCTTCGGCTTGAACGGGTAGTCAGGGATCGG
>CAMDOY010000051.1 GCA_945903655.1 Rhizobium sp. Q54
AGGGTCGCCTCGATGTTGAGGCCCATCAACACGCCGTCGCGGGCGATGTCGGTGTAGATGATGGCGGCCACGCCCGCGTCTTCGAAACGCTTGCCCAGCTCCACAGCGGAGACCTGCGAGACCTTGGCCCAGCCCTCCACCGCCACGAGCCCATCGCGCGCGTCGATGCCCACCGCGATGCGGCCGGGATGACGGCGCGCGGCTTCGCGCACGAGATCAGGATCCTTCACGGCGGCGGTGCCGATGATGACGCGGGAGATGCCCTTGCTCAGCCAGCCCTCGATGGTGCGCATGTCGCGAATGCCGCCGCCCAGTTGCACGCGCATTTTCACGGCGCCGATGATGGCCTCCACCGCTTGCGCGTTCATGGGCTTGCCCGCAAAGGCGCCGTCGAGATCGACCACATGGAGATACTCGAATCCCTGCGCTTCAAAGGCAGCCGCCTGCGCGGCGGGATTCGTGTTGAAGACCGTGGCCTGCGCCATGTCGCCATGGATGAGACGCACGCACTCCCCGTCCTTGAGATCGATGGCGGGAAACAGGATCACGGGGTCCACCTCATGAAATTGGCGATCAGGGCCAGACCCAGCGTCTGGCTTTTTTCGGGATGAAATTGCGTGCCCGCGATATTGCCATGGCCGACCATGGCGGTGACGGGGCCGCCGTAGTTGGTCGTCGCCACGATCATATCCTGCTGCGCGGCTTTCAGTTCGTAGGAATGGACGAAATAGGCATGAAGCCCCTTGTCGCCGGTGGCGATCCCCGCCAGCAGCGGATGGTCCCTGCGCAAGTCGAGCGTGTTCCAGCCCATGTGGGGCACCTTGAGGGCGGGATCATCGGGCGTGATGGCCTGCACGTCGCCGGGGATCCAGTCGAGGCCTGCGGTCACCTGATGCTCGAGGCCACGGGTCGCCAACAGCTGCATGCCCACGCAGATGCCCAGAAAGGGTTTGCCGCGCGTGCGCACTGCCTCGCTCATGGCTTCGATCATGCCGGGGATGGCGTCGAGGCCGCGCCTGCAATCGGCGAAGGCGCCGACGCCTGGCAGCACCACCCGGTCGGCCTTGCGCACGAGGTCGGGATCGCTGGTGAGGAGGATCGGCAGGTCGAGCCCCGCATTGGCTGCGGCGGTCTCGAAGGCCTTCTTCGCGGAATGAAGATTGCCGGAGCCGTAGTCGATGATGGCGACGCTCACATCAGCCTCCGGCGCCCGGAAAGAGCCCTATGCCGGGCAGGTCATTGGCGGGCCTGTAGATGGGGGCTGCAGGGCGAGCGGGTTGCTGCGCGGCGAGCAATCGACGCAGGGCGAGGCTTTCGGCCTCTTCCGCGTCCCGCGCGTTCACCACATCCACGCATTTGAACCGACCCCGGCTGGCGGCGCCGCGCACGATCTGATGGCCCTCGACCCCGATGAAGATCTGGATCAGCAACACGACGGCGGCCAATCCCGGGGGGGCGAGGCCCAGCACGAGCACGGCCCCGACCAGCACCGTCATCGCCACAACCCAGACGCCCACCGCCAGATATGCGCCTTGCGCGACAAGCCAGATCGGCCCGAGGAGAAAGGCGGGCAAAGACGCCTTCTCGGGGATGACCATGATCTTGTCCGCGATCTCCTGGGGATCGCGGGCTTCGACGGGGATATGGACGGTGAAAAGGGTCATATGGTTCTCAGCCGGTCAGGGTTCCCTTGGTGGAGGGAACGCGGCCGCTCTGGCGCTCGTCGATGGAGACGGCGATCCGCAACGCCCGCGCCAGACCCTTGAAGCAGGATTCCGAAATATGGTGGTCGTTGACCCCATAGAGGGTTTCCACATGCAGGGTCAGCCCTGCGTTCATGGCGAAGGCCTGGAAGAACTCCCGCACCAGCTGGGTGTCGAATTCGCCGATCTTGGGCGTGTGGAACTCGGTCCGGAAGACGAGGAAGGCCCGACCAGAGATGTCCATGGCCACCCGGGTCAGGGTCTCGTCCATGGGCAGATGCACATCGGCGTAGCGGGTGATGCCCTTCATGTCGCCGAGCGCCTGGCGGATCGCCTGGCCCAGCGCGATGCCCACATCCTCCACCGTATGGTGGAAATCGATGTGCAGGTCGCCTTTCGCCTGAATCTTCAGGTCGATGAGGGAGTGGCGCGCGATCTGGTCGAGCATGTGGTCAAAAAAGCCCACGCCCGTGGAGATCTCGGACTTGCCCGAGCCATCGAGCGTGACCTCGACGTTTATGTCGGTTTCCCGCGTCTTGCGCGAAAGGGAGGCGTTGCGCATGAGAGTTTTCCGGTTGCCCTTGGCTTCTAGCAAGGCGCAGACCGCTTTGCTACCCTTGCAAAGGTGGATCGTGTCCCATAGATGCGCCTTCACGCCCTCGGGAGACGATGATGCAGGATGAACGGCAGAGCGGATCGCAGGGGTGGCACGCCACCACGATCCTGATGGTGCGCAAGGATGGGCGCGTGGTGATCGGCGGCGACGGGCAGGTGAGTCTCGGGCCGACCATCATCAAGGGCAACGCCCGCAAGGTCAGGCGGCTCGGCAAGAGCGGCGACGTGATCGCTGGCTTCGCGGGCGCCACCGCCGACGCTTTCACCCTTTTCGAGCGTCTGGAAGCCAAGCTGGACCAATATCCCGGCCAATTGATGCGCTCCTGCGTGGAGCTGGCCAAGGACTGGCGCACCGACCGCTATCTGCGCCGTCTGGAGGCCATGATGCTTGTGGCCGACAAGCAAGTCGGCCTGGTGCTGACGGGCACCGGCGACGTGCTGGAGCCGGAAGCTGGCGAGTTCGGCGCCGCCATGGCCATTGGTTCGGGCGGCAATTACGCCCTGTCGGCGGCCCGCGCCCTGCTCCCCATGGGGCTCGACGCCGAGGAGACCGTGCGCCGCTCCATGGCCATCGCCGCCGAGATCTGCGTCTACACCAACAGCTCATTGGTCATCGAAACCATCGATCTTCGCTGACCACCAAGAATCCGCCCAAGGAAACGCTCATGACTGATTTTTCACCGCGCGAGATCGTTTCCGAGCTCGACCGCCACATTGTTGGGCAGAAGGACGCCAAGCGCGCGGTGGCCATTGCGCTCCGCAACCGCTGGCGGCGTTTGCAGCTCAAGGGCGCCATGCGCGACGAGGTGCTGCCCAAGAACATCCTCATGATCGGCCCCACCGGGTGCGGCAAGACGGAAATCTCCCGCCGCCTCGCGCGCCTCGCCGGCGCCCCCTTCCTGAAGGTGGAGGCGACCAAATTCACCGAGGTCGGCTATGTCGGGCGGGACGTCGAGCAGATCATCCGGGACCTCGTGGAGATCGGGATTTCCCTGGTCAAGGAGCGCAAGCGCAAGGGCGTCGAAGCCCGCGCCCATCTGGCCGCCGAGGATCGGGTGCTGGACGCGCTGGTGGGCGCCACCGCTTCGGCGACCACCCGGGATTCCTTCCGCAAGAAGCTGCGCGCCAACGAACTCGACGACAAGGAGATCGAGATCGAGCTGCAGCAGGGCGGCGCCGGGGGCCTGCCCATGTTCGAGCTGCCCAACATGCCCGGCGCCTCCGTGGGGGCGATCTCGCTGGGGGATATTTTCGGCAAGTCCTTCGGCGGCAAGACCAAGCCGCGCCGCATCACCGTGCGGGAGGCCTTCGCGCCCCTGATCGCCGAGGAGAGCGAGAAGCTGCTCGATCAGGACCAGGTGGTGCAGGAGGCGATCCGCGATGTCGAGGACAATGGCATCGTCTTCCTCGACGAGATCGACAAGATCTGCGCCCGCGAAAATCGCGGCGGCGCGGATGTGTCGCGCGAGGGCGTGCAGCGCGATCTGCTGCCCCTGATCGAGGGCACCACGGTCAGCACCAAACATGGGGCGGTGAAGACCGACCATATTCTCTTCATCGCGTCCGGCGCCTTCCATGTCTCCAAACCCTCGGACCTCCTGCCGGAGTTGCAAGGCCGCCTGCCCATCCGCGTGGAGCTGCAACCCCTCAACGAAGATGACTTCCGCCGCATCCTCACGGAGACCGAGGCCTGTCTGGTGAAGCAATATGTGGCGCTCATGGAGACCGAGGGCGTCGATCTCGTCATCGCCCCCAGCGCGGTGGACGCCATCGCCCGGGTGGCGGTGCAGGTGAATTCCTCCGTCGAGAACATCGGCGCCCGCCGCTTGCAGACGGTGATGGAGCGGGTGCTGGACGAGGTGAGCTTCACGGCCCCCGACAGGGGCGGGGAGCGCATCGAGATCGACGACGCCTTCGTGGAGAAGAATGTGGGCGATCTCGCCCGTAACGCCGATCTCAGCCGGTTTATTCTCTGACCCGGTCTCCTCCCCGCCCTTGCCTTGAAGGCTGCGCATTGCGATAAGGCCCGCCGGAACAAGCGGCAGGGTAAACAGTCATGGCCAAATTCCAGGAACGCGTCTTCTCGGGTGTGCAGCCGACCGGCAATCTGCATCTGGGGAACTATCTGGGCGCGATCACGAAGTTCGTGGCCCTGCAGGAGACCCATGACTGCATCTATTGCGTGGTCGATCTGCATGCGATCACCGTGGCGCAGCCCCCGGCCGTCCTGAAATCCAACATTCGCGAAGTCACGGCGGCCTTCATCGCGTCGGGCATCGACCCGAAGAAGCACATCGTCTTCAACCAGAGCCAGGTCGCCGAACACGCCGAACTCGCGTGGATTTTCAATTGCGTGGCCCGCATCGGCTGGCTCAATCGCATGACCCAGTTCAAGGAGAAGGCGGGCAAGGACAAGGAGAACGCCTCGCTTGGTCTTTACGCCTATCCCACCCTCATGGCCGCTGACATTCTGGTCTATCGCGCCACCCATGTGCCCGTGGGCGAGGACCAGAAACAGCATCTGGAGCTGGCGCGCGACATCGCCCAGAAGTTCAACAATGATTTTTCTGAATCCATTGCGGAAAATGGGTTCGGGGACGCTTTCTTCCCCCTGCCCGCGCCCCTGATCCAGGGTCCGGCCACCCGCGTCATGAGCCTGCGCGACGGGTCGAAGAAAATGTCGAAATCCGACCCGTCCGACTATTCCCGCCTCAATCTCTCCGACGAAGCCGACGCCATCGCCCAGAAGGTGCGCAAGGCCAAGACTGACCCGGACGCCCTGCCCTCGGAGATCCCAGGGCTCGCGTCCCGGCCCGAGGCGGACAATCTCGTGGGCATCTATGCGGCGCTCGATGATCGCACCAAGGAAGACGTGCTGCGCGAATTCGGCGGCGCCAATTTCTCCAGCTTCAAGACAGCCTTGGTGGATCTGGCGGTCGCCAAGCTCGGCCCCATCGGCGCCGAGATGAAGCGCATCCAGGGCGATCACGCCTATATCGACGCCATCCTCAAGGACGGTTCGGACCGCGCCCGGGTGCTGGCGGCGCAGACCATGACCAGCGTGAAGGACATCGTGGGATTCGTCCGTTAAGGCCCACCTTCTGCCTTGGGGCTTGAACTGGTTCGCAGAACGGATGATATCTTGCTGGTTCCCCCGGCCTTGAACCGGGCGACGAGGAGCCGCAGATGTTCATCCAGACCGAATCGACGCCCAATCCCGCCACCCTCAAGTTCCTGCCGGGACGTTCCGTCATGCAGGACGGCACCCTCGACATGCGCAGCGTGGCTGACGCCGCCCGCTCGCCGCTGGCCCAGGCGCTGTTCTCCATCGAGGGCGTGACCGGGGTCTTCTTCGCCCCCGAATTCATCTCCGTGACCAAGGCCGATGGGGAGTGGCAGCACCTGAAGCCCGCCATTCTCGGCGTGATCATGGAACATTACACCTCCGGCGCCCCCCTGCTGGCCGATGGCGCCGACGAAGGCGAGACGGCGGATGAATTCTATGATCCCGCCGACGAGGAGACGGTCGCGACCATCAAGGAGCTGCTGGAGGCGCGCATTCGCCCGGCGGTGGCTGGGGATGGCGGCGACATCACCTTCCGGGGCTTTCGCGATGGCACGGTCTATCTCGCCATGAAGGGCGCCTGCGCGGGCTGCCCCTCCTCCACCGCCACGCTGAAGCATGGCATCCAGAACATGTTCCGCCACTATCTGCCCGAAGTGCAGGCGGTGGAGCAGATCTGAGCCGCCTATCCTGAGGATTGTCTGACCCCATGAGAATTCTGGCGCTCGACACCGCGCTTCCCGCCGTCTGCGCCTGCGTTCTGGAGAGTGGCGAAGCCGAGCCTCTGGCGATGGAGTCCCTCCCCATGGAGCGGGGCCATGCCGAGGCCCTGCTGCCCCTGATCGAGCGGGTCATGGCGCAAGTGGAGGGGGGCTTTGCCTCGCTCGACCGTATCGCGGTGACGGTGGGGCCGGGGTCTTTTACGGGAATCCGGGTGGCGATTTCGGCGGCGCGGGGCTTTGGCGTTGCGCTGAATATTCCGGTGGTGGGGGTTTCGACCCTCGGCGCCTTCGCCGCGCCGCTCGTGCTGGCGCCAAAGCCTGCGCAGAAACCGGGCGCCCCCTTTCCCGCCATCATCGTCTCCGCCATCGACGCCCGCCATGGGCATGTCTATGTGCAGGCCTGTTCGGAGGGGGGCGCGATGCTGCTGGCGCCCACGGTCCTGCCGCTCGGCGAAGTGGTGGACCGCCTGCCGCCGGGACCGCTGCGCATCACCGGCTCCGCCGCGTCCCTCCTCGCCATCGCCGCCTGGTCCTCGCACCGGGCCGCCGAGGTGGAGGGCGAGATCATCGCGCCGTCCATTGTTTTCGTGGCGCGTCTGGGGATGATCGCCGACCCGCAGGAGGCGCCGCCGCGCCCCCTCTATATCAAGGCGCCCGATGTGAAGCCGCCCTCCCTGCTTCGTTCGGGCAGGGCGTGAACCCGCCATGTGGCCCTTCGCCAAAGCCCCCGTCTCGCCGGTGATTCGCCTCTTCCACGGGCCTCACGCCGCCGCCTGCGCGGCGATCCACGCCAAGGCCTTTCATCAGGGTTGGTCGGCTCAGGAGATCGCGGATCTCGCCCTCGAGCCCTCGGTGCTCGCCCATGTGGCGCTGGATTCGAAGGAAAAGACGGTTCTGGGCTTTTCCCTCGCCCGCTGCGCGGGACAGGAGGCGGAGATCCTGACCATCGTGATCGATCCGCCTAGGCAAGGCGGGGGTCTGGGCCGCCTGCTGCTCCAGACCCAGCTTGACGTCATGCTGGCCCAGGGGGTTGGCGAGGTTTTTCTGGAGGTGGAGGCGGGCAACGCCGCGGCGCTTTCGCTCTACAAGCGCCTCGGCTTCCAACAGGTCGGCGAGCGCAAGGCCTATTACGCCAGGCCCGGCCAGCCCCCGGCCACAGCGCTCATCCTGCGCCGTGCGCAGGCGTGAGCCACGGGGAATCGGGACTTGCCCCATCGCGCGCCTGTGTTGCGGGGCAAAGGTCTGCTAGGATGAAAGCGCAGTTTATCTTCAGCCAAGGCAAGGGTTCGGATTTTGCAATCTCAGGGTGACGCTTCCTCCCAGGTGGATGATCGCAAGCGCAAGGTGTTTGTGAAGTCCTACGGCTGTCAGATGAATGTCTATGACGCCACGCGCATGACCGATGTGCTTGCGAAAGAAGGCTATGAGGAGACGGCGGTGATGGAGAGCGCCGACCTCATCGTCCTCAACACCTGCCACATCCGCGAACACGCCTCCGAGAAGGTCTTTTCGGAGCTGGGCAAGATTCGCCTGCTGAAACAGGAACGCGCGGCGCGCGGCGTCGACACCAAGATCGCGGTCGCCGGTTGTGTGGCCCAGGCCGAGGGCGCCGAGATCCTGCGTCGCCAGTCCGCCGTTGATCTTGTGGTGGGTCCGCAGAACTATCATCGCCTGCCTGACCTCTTGCGTCGCACGGGCAATGGCGCGGGGGTGGTGGACACCGAATTTCCCATCGAGGACAAATTCGACCATCTCGCTGATCCGAGCCCTGAAAAAATTCGTTCGCGCGGCCTCAGCGCCTTCGTCACCGTGCAGGAAGGCTGCGACAAGTTCTGCACCTTCTGCGTGGTGCCCTATACGCGCGGCGCCGAGGTCTCGCGCCCCGCCCATCAGATCATTCAGGAAGTCGAGCGGCTTGCAGCCTCAGGCGTGCGCGAGGTGACGCTGCTCGGCCAGAACGTCAACGCCTACCACGGCGAGGGCCCCAAGGGCGGCGCCTGGTCGCTGGCGCGGCTGGCGGAGCGGATCGCTGAGGTGCCGGGCATCTTGCGCATTCGCTATACGACCAGCCATCCCAACGACATGAGCGACGATCTCCTCGCCGCCCATCGCGATCTGCCCCAGTTCATGCCCTTCCTGCATCTGCCGGTTCAGTCTGGCTCTGATCGCATTCTCGCCCTGATGAACCGCAAGCACAGCGTCGCCGACTATCTGCGCCAGATCGAGCGCATCCGCGCGGTGCGTCCGGACATGGCGCTGTCGTCCGATTTCATCGTGGGCTTTTCCGGCGAGACCGAGCAAGACTTTGAGGACACCCTGCGCCTCATCGAAGAGGTGAAATTCGCCAGCGCCTATTTCTTCAAATATTCCGCGCGGCCCGGCACGCCCGCCTCGACCATGGACGCGCCTGCGCCCGAGGAGGTGAAGGCCGAGCGTCTCGCGCGCCTCAAGGCCCTGGTCGATAGCCAACGCGACGCCTTCAATCAGGCCATGCTCGGCCAGAGCGTGGATGTGCTTTTCGAAAAGCCGGGCCGTCGCCCCGGCCAGATCGGCGGCAAGACGCCCTGGCTCCATGCGGTGCATGTGGATGGACCGCAGGAACTTATTGGCGAGGTCGCGCGGGTGCGTATCATCGAAGTCGGCGTGAACTCCCTGTATGGGCGTTTGAGTGATTCTCTCACGGAGGCCAGTCATTGAGGCAGCCAATCCCCGTCAGAAGTGAAGCGGCGCCGCCAAGGGCGCGCATCGAGCGCAACGCCGACTCCAGCGAGATCACCCTCGCCTTCGCGGACAATCGCTTCGCCTCTCTGGTCTTCGGCCTCTATGACCAGAACATCGCCAAGATCGAGCGACGGCTTGAGGTCTCGGCGGTCGCCAATGGCAATCACGTCATCATCAAGGGCGCCCCCGAGGCCGGCGAACAGGCGCGGCGCGTGCTGGAAATTCTCTATGAGCGCGTGCGGCGCGGGCAGGCCATCACGCTGGGCGATGTGGACGGCGCCATCGAGGAAGGCGCACTGCAAGGCACGCTCTTTCCCAAGGACAAGGCTGCGGAGGCGCCGCGCGGCGTCTTCGAACATGTGGGCACCCGCAAGCGCGGCATGGTGCGCGCGCGTAACGCCGCGCAGGATCTTTATTTGCGCCTGCTAAAGAAAAACGAACTCGTCTTCGCGGAAGGCCCTGCGGGCACGGGCAAGACCTGGCTGGCGGTGGGCCATGCGGTGTCCCTGCTGGAGCAGGGCGTGGTGGAGCGGCTCATTCTCTCGCGTCCGGCGGTGGAGGCGGGCGAGCGGCTTGGCTTCCTGCCCGGCGACATGCGCGAGAAGGTCGATCCCTATCTGCGGCCCATCTATGACGCGCTCTATGATTTCATGGATGGGCGCACGGTGGAGCGGGGCATGCAGACCGGCATGATCGAAGTGGCGCCGCTGGCCTTCATGCGCGGGCGCACGCTCACGGCCTCCTGCGTCTTGCTGGACGAGGCGCAGAACGCCACCTCCATGCAGATGAAGATGTTTCTGACGCGCCTTGGCGAGGGCTCGCGCATGATTATCACGGGCGACCCCACCCAGACCGATTTGCCCCCCGGGCAGAAGTCCGGCCTTAGCGAGGCCATTGGCCTTTTGAGCGAACTCGAAGGCATCGGCCATGTGCGCTTCCGCGCCGCCGATGTGGTGCGCCATGATCTGGTGCGCCGCATCGTCGACGCCTATGAGGCGCCGGGACGGGAGGCGGCGGCGGCGCGGCCATGAACCCTCTGTTATCGACGCTGGTGGAATGCGAGTCCTGGAACCAGCATGAGGGCTTCGAAGCCCTCGCCAGCGCGGTGATCGCCAAGGCGGTCGCCGCCACGAAGATCAAGCTCGCCAAAGGCGCCGAGGTCAGCCTGCTGCTGTGCGACGACGCGCGCATCCGCGAGATCAACCGCGAGTGGCGCGGTCTCGACAAGCCCACCAATGTGCTGTCCTTCCCCGCCGCGCCGCGCGTCCTGCTGGCGAAGTCTCCAGCTGTCGGCGACATCGCCATCGCCTATGAGACCGTGGCGCGCGAAGCCGTGGACGAGGGCAAGACCTTCCGTGATCACTCTATGCACATGGTGCTGCACGGCTTCCTGCATCTGCTGGGCTATGATCATGAAACTGACGCAGAAGCGGAGGAGATGGAGGGGCTGGAGATCAGCATCCTCGCCACGCTCGGCGTCGCCGATCCCTATGCGAGCATTGATATGGACTTGACGGACCGATGAGCAGTTCTGACACCCCTAACCCCACGGGCGCCGACAAGCCCGGCCTTTTTGATCGATTGCGGGCCTTGTTCGGCCTGCACGAACCTTCGGTGCGCGAAGACATCGAGGACGCGCTCGAGGAGTCCGCCACCTCAGATGATTTCACGCCGCAGGAACGGATCATCCTCAAGAATGTCTTGTCCCTGCATGAGTTGCGTGTGGCCGATGTGATGGTGCCACGCGCCGACATCATCAGCGTGCGCGCGGACGCCACCCTTGGCGAAGTTCTTTCCGTTTTTCGCACGGCGGGCCATTCGCGCATTCCCGTGTATGGCGACACGCTCGACGATCCCCGGGGCATGGTGCATATCCGTGACTTCGTGGATTTTCTGGCGAAGGTCGCTGACCCCGCAGGGGCGCCGGAATCGGCGAAGCTCTCGGGCCTCAACGGCGTCGATCTCACCACGCCCCTGTCGCTGGCGCGCATCCTGCGCCCGGTGCTTTTCGCCCCGCCCTCCATGCCCGCCCTCGACCTGCTCGTGAAGATGCAGGCGACGCGCACTCATATAGCACTGGTCATTGACGAATATGGCGGCACCGATGGGCTGGTCTCCATCGAGGACATCGTCGAGACCATTGTGGGCGACATCGAGGACGAGCATGACCTCGATGAGACCCCGCAGATCGAGGCGGCGGCGGATGGCAGCTTCATCGTGGACGCGCGCGCCACGCTGGATGCTGTGGCGCAGGCGGTGAATGCGCCCATGGACACCCTTGTGGATCTGGAAGAGGTGGATACGATCGCAGGCCTCGTCTCGGCCCTCGCGGGCCATGTGCCTGCGCGCGGCGAGATCATACAATTGGGCGAGGCTCTCGAATGCGAGGTCATTGACGCTGATCCGCGCCGGGTGAAGAAGATCCGAATCCGCAGATCCGGCGGCGGAGCCCCGAAGGATGTTTAAAGTGGTTTGAGCCGGCGCTCCCTGCTACGGCCCGGGATATTAATTGAAGAGACTCCGCAAGATGGCCTTTGCTGACCGCATCATATTGTCCTGGGGCTGGGGTCGGCGCGGCCTCGCCTTCGCCGCCGGGGCTTGCGGCGCGCTGGCCATGGCGCCCTTTGATCTGTTTCCGGCCTTCTTCATTCCCATGGTCGTGGCCGTCTGGCTTATTGATGGATCGGGCCAGGCCATCAAGGGCGAGGGCTGGCGTAACAACGCGTTGATTCGCTCGATGCTCGATGCGGCCCGCGATGGCTGGTGGCTGGGTTTCGGGTTCTTTGTCGCGGGGCTCTGGTGGCTGGGCGCGGCCTGTCTTGTGGAGCCGGATCAATTCGCTTGGGTGCTGCCTTTCGCGGTGTTCGGCCTGCCTGCGGTGCTCGCTCTTTTTACAGGCTTCGGCTTCGCCATCGCGCGGGCGCTGTGGAGCAGCGGCCCCGGGCGCATTCTGGCGCTCGCCTTCGGGCTTGGGGTCAGCGAATGGCTGCGCGCCGTGGTGGCCACGGGCTTTCCCTGGAACGCCTTCGGCATGGCGCTGGGCGGCAACGGGGTTCTCGCCCAGCCCGCCGCCTTCGTCGGGCTCCACGGCTTGAACGTGCTGGCCGTGCTGATCTTCGCCGCGCCAGCCTGCCTCGCCGATGGTTATCGCGGCCAGCGCAGGACCGCGCGGTCTTTGACCCCTGTGGCGCTTGGCCTTGGACTGCTCGCCCTCATCGGCGCTGGCGGCGCGTTGCGGCTGTGGAGCGCGCCGGTGGACATGGTGGCGGATGTACGCCTGCGCATCATGCAGCCCAATCTGCCCCAGGACGATAAATTTCGCGCTGATCGCAAGGACGAGATCCTCTCCCGCTATATGGCGCTCTCGGACCGCGCCACCTCCCCGCAGACCTCGGGGGTGGCGGACGTGACCCATCTCATCTGGCCGGAATCCGCCTTCCCCTTCATCCTGTCGCGGGACGCGGGCGCGCTGGCGCGGCTGGGGGCTTTTCTGGGTCGTGGAACGGTGCTGGTGACGGGCGCCGCGCGCATGCAGGACATCCCCCGCAGCGCCCGCCTGCCCGGCGAAAGCAATGTGCAATATTTCAACTCGATTCAGGCCCTTGCGCGCGGCGGCGAGATCGTCGCCAGCTATGACAAGGTGCATCTGGTGCCCTTTGGCGAATATCTGCCATTCAGCGGCCTTCTGGAATCCCTGGGGATGCGCCATTTCGTGCATATTCCCGGCGGCTTCGAAGCAGGATCCCGGCGCAGATTGTTCGAGGTCCCGGGCCTGCCGCCCGCCGCCGCTCTGATCTGCTATGAGGGGATCTTTTCAGGTGAGGCGCTCCCGGATTCGGAGGCGGGCGAGCGTCCCGGTCTGCTGCTGAACGTCACTAATGATGGTTGGTTCGGCAACACCACCGGGCCCCATCAGCATCTCTCGCAGGCCCGGTTGCGCGCAGTGGAGGAAGGCTTGCCCATGGTGCGCGCCGCCAATACAGGCCTGTCGGCGGTCATCGACCCCTATGGCGGTATCCTGCATCAACTGCCCTTGGGGGTGGATGGGGTGATTGACAGCGCCCTGCCCCGCGCGGCGCCCCCGACCTTTTTTGCGGGCAATCCTCTCCTGGGGCCGCTGGCGCTTCTCTTAAGCTGTCTGTTGGGGGCCTTGCTCTGGCGCCACCAAACGCGTTGAGCAAAAGCGAGGGTGGGTCATTGATCCGCCCCTGCGATCAGAGTGGACGTCAAGGCTTCAATAAGCTCTCGGCACATCGCCTTTTCATGGATCATCAATTTGATGGGGACTGGCGGAAGCGGGGGATCGGTTTCGATCACCACCAGTTTTCCATCCGCTATCTCTTGTCGTGCGGCGCAGGCGTGAGCGCAGGCGAGGCCAATGTCATGGATGACCGCGTTGATCAACGAGACGACGCTTTGCATGCGCAGGACAATGCGGGGTTGCCGCAAACCGCTGTGTCTCAAGATGGAATCCAGCATTCCCCAGCCTACTGACCCCTGCATGCCCGCGACCAGATCGAAATGCTCCAGATCGGAAACCGCAATGCGTTTGTTCTTCGCGAGTGGATGCTGCGGCGAGGCGATGATGAGCAGAGGCGTCGCGCCGATGATCACGCCCTCAAATTCGTTTGTTTCGGGCGAGGCCATGGCGATGGCCGCATCTACCCGGCCCTCGCGCATGAGTTTTATGGTTTGCGAGAGTGGTTCGCTATAGATCGATATGCGCGCGTCCGGACGGTCGCGTAAAAAAGTGGCTAGAGCGGCAGGCGTTATATAGTTCGCCAGCGCCTGCTGGATCACGATGGAGACCGTCTGCGCCGCTGCGGGGTCAAAACGTTTTACAGCCGCCTGGAATTCCAGCGATTTCGTCAGCGTCTCGCAGGCGTATTTGTACAGGGCTTGCCCGGTGGCCGTGATGACGTTGCGGCGACCGCGGCTGCGCATGAACAGCGTTGAGTCCAGGTGGGCCTCCAAAGCGCGCAGATGCGCGGTGACGGAGGGCTGGGCGATGCCCAGATGGTCAGCTGCGGCATTGACGCCGCCGCAGTCCACGATAGCGCGAAAAACAAGCAGTTTGCGTAAACTTAGGCTTTGAATAGCCCGTCTCCAGCCAATAGTCTCATGGCTATTACTTTCATAGCCTGCCAACCTATTGTCAAGTTTTGACTTCCTGGTGTGTCGCGAGCACATGATATGTCCGGTTTAGGTAGCACGTGGTTTGTCCGGTTTTTGGATCGGAGGACCGCATGTTGCCGGAGGATCGGATGGCGCGTGTTTTGGATGCGATTGCTTCGCATCGGGCGGGACGCTTGAGTTGTGTCGAAGCGGGAGAGCTTCTTGGGTTCAGCGAGCGTCATTTCCGGCGTTTGCGCGACGCTTTCGAGGAGCGCGGGGAGGATGGGCTGATTGACCGTCGGCGCGGGCGGGTAAGCGCCCGCGCCGCGGACGAGGCGGAGGCCGCATGGGTGGCGGAGATGTTCCGTTCCCGTTATTTCGACTTTCGGATCAAACACTTCCACGAACAGATCGTGGGAATGCCGATGGCGAGCGGGAAGCCGTTTCGACGATCCTACACCTGGACCAAGAGCGTGCTTCAGTTTCGCGGTCTGACGACGAAGGCGCCTCGGCGCGGGGTTCACAGGCGCAAGCGTGAGCGGCGTCCTTTGCCTGGCATGATGCTGTTTCAGGACGGCTCGACCCACGCCTGGCTCGC
>CAMDOY010000052.1 GCA_945903655.1 Rhizobium sp. Q54
CTCGGTGGCCTGCCCCGTGAGGATATTGACGAGGTGGTGGGCGAAGAAGCGCCCGGAGGTCCGCAGGATTGCGGACATCATCTTCTGGGCCTCCAGCTTGCCGTTGAAATAGCGCAGGCCCCCGTTGCAGATGTCGCAATTGCCGCAGGGACCCGAGGCCTCGCCGAAGGCCTTCAGCAGGGTCTGGCGGCGGCACAGGGGCGTCTCCGCATAGGCGATGAGGGCTTCGAGTTTGCCCAGCTCCACCCTGCGGCGCATGGCGGGCATGTCCGCGTCGAGGATCTGCCGACGGCGCAGGGCCACATCGTCCTCGCCCCAGAGGGTCAGCGTATCGGCTGGCAGGCCATCGCGGCCCGCGCGACCGATCTCCTGATAATAGGCCTCGATGCTCTGGGGCAGGTCCGCATGGCAGACATAGCGCACGTCCGGCTTGTCGATGCCCATGCCGAAGGCGATGGTCGCCACCATGATGACCCCATCCGCCTGCAGGAACTCGGTCTGGTGGGCGTTGCGCAGGGAGGGCTCGAGCCCCGCGTGATAGGGAATGGCGCGGTGGCCGAGGGCGCAGAGGCCTGCGGCGAAGGATTCCGTGCGCTTGCGCGAGTTGCAATAGACGATGCCGCATTCGCCCCGATGGGCCGAGACGAAGTCGGCGATCTGGCGGGGGGCGCTGGACTTGCGCTTCATGGCGAGGCGCAGGTTGGGCCGGTCGAAGGAGCGCACGAAGACCCGGGGCGGGGCGTCGAAGAGTTTCCCGATGATCTCGTCGCGGGTGGGGGCGTCTGCGGTGGCGGTGACGGCCACGGTCTGGATATTCCCCAGCATCTCGCGGATTTCCCGCAAGCCCAGATATTCCGGGCGGAAATCGTGGCCCCATTGGGAGATGCAATGGGCCTCGTCGATGGCCAGCAGATTGGCGCCGCCGGCGCGGAACAGCTCCACGAGGCCGGGCAGGGCGAAGCGCTCGGGCGCCACATAGACGAGCCGCAGGCGCCCTTCTGCAATGGCGCGCTCGGTCGCGAGGTTTTCGCCTGGCGTATTGCCGGAGTTCAGGGCGCCCGCCGGGATCCCATAGGCCCGCAATTGCTGCACCTGGTCATGCATGAGGGCGATGAGGGGAGAGACCACCACGGTGAGCCCCTGCCGCACCACGGGCGGCAGTTGGTAGCATAGGGACTTGCCGCTGCCGGTGGGCATGACCGCCAGCACATCTTCGCCTGCGAAAATGGCGCGCAGCACCTCCTCCTGCCCCGGCCGGAAAGAGGGATAGCCATAGATGCGGGCCAGCGCGGCGCGGGCCTCGTCAAGGCTGGCGTCGATCTGGGCGGGGGAGGGGGGTGATGAGGGGTGCAAGGGCGCGATCACGGGAGAAGACTGGAGCTTGGCCAGTCTAGGCGAGAATGGGCGCGAGGTCGAATGGGGGCCGGTTTGGTGTGGCGTAAATGTCATGCTTGTGTATAAAATATTGGTTTGGAAAGCGGGGTTAGGGCGATGTTCAAGCCGCTCATTGATAGCTGCCCAAACGTGATCCCTGTGGATTATGATGAAGGTTCAGGTGCTTATCAAACCTTGGTCGCCGTTGCGGAATGTGATGTGACGCAGCGCGTCGTTTATGTGGTTTGCCAGCTGGCCTATACGACAAATTACCAGCCGATCCCCGCAAGCTTATGGTTCCACGAATTTTCCTTTTATATTTATGTCAACAGTATCGATGGGTCTGAGCTTTCAATTTTAACGCAAGACAGAAACATTGCACGGAACTACATTCCGAAAACATCTGTTCCATTAATAATGGAGATTGTAGTTCGAAGTTGCGATGCCTTGATCAGGAGAGTTAAGCCAAACGTAGTCTATAGAGTAACGAAAGTTTTGTTTCCGATTCAAAAGGCCCTAGCTAAGCATGACTTGATTACGAACACTATGTATCAGCTCGGATGTGTACTTTTGGAATCGGGGACAGATCAATTCGGTCGTTCATATTGGGTGATGACAACGTGAAAAAATTGACTTTTGAGTGCGAATATGGGCGTCATTGAGTATTGTATGGAGGTGAGCATGAGTGTGCCAGCCAAGCACGTAGATGCACCAGAAAAACCAAAATTGTTTGCCGATTACGTCAGTGATCGCGTCTTCGACGGCGTCCGTGTCGTGACCGACCCCCAGCTCGCCGCTCGCCTCGCCCGTCTTGGCCGTGAGGCGCTCGCCGCCGCCAGAAATTCGGCCAAGCAGAAGTCTGAAGCGAAGTAGAGCCCCTGCAGACCCTCAAACGAACAGAAGGCCGCCCGTGCGCGGCCTTTTTTCGTTCATGGCCACATCCTCGCCAGCGCTGGGTGCGCTCCCACCAACTGCGACCCTTCGCCTCGCAGCTTTGTGATCCCGCATATTGTTTGTCGGCTCCGCCTCACATATGATCCGCGCCGCGCGCAGATCGGCCACCGCCAGGGGGAAACGAGGACAGGCGCGTCGTTGAGGACCTTACGGCCCCCTTGGAAGGAAACATTATATGAGCAATCTCTTGAAGGTAGCGGCTTTGGCCGCCAGCGTCGCCCTTGTCGGCGTCGTCCCCGCCCTCGCCGCCGATGGCGATGCGGTCGCTGGCAAGGCCGTGTTCAACCAGTGCAAGGCCTGCCATCAGGTCGGTCCCGAGGCGAAGAATGGCGTTGGTCCCATTCTCAATGGCATCTATGGCCGCAAGGCTGGCGAGGGCGCTTCCTACAACTATTCGGACGCCAACAAGAATTCCGGCCTGACCTGGGATGAGGCGACCCTGCGCGCCTATCTGACGGATCCCAAGGCCAAGGTGCCCGGCACCAAGATGATCTTCCCCGGCATCAAGCGCGAGAAGCAGCTTGACGACCTGATGGCCTATTTGAAGGGCATCAAGGCCGACGGCAGCGGGATCTGAAGATCCACCCATCAGCGGCGCGCCGGTTCTCCGGCGCGTCGTTTCGGAGACAGGCATGAGCGGCCCGGCCCCCCTGCAGGTATACGATCCAGCCGCCATCGCCGCGCGGCTCACCGGCCCCCTGCGCCACTGGCGCCATCAGGATGGCTGTCTCGTGCGCACCTATCGCACCGGCGGTTGGAAGGGGACCTTGATGGTGGTCAACGCCATCGGCCACCTGGCGGAGGCCGCCTGGCACCACCCCGAAATCCGCGCCACCTATCCCGCAGTTGAAGTGCGTCTCGACACCCATGACGCCGGTGGTATCACGGATCGCGATTTCGAACTCGCCGCGCGCATCGAGGAATTCGTGCATTGGCGCCCGGCCGCTGGCGGCGCGCTGGAGGGCACGCCCGGGGATGCGGCTTATCTCTATATTCGCTTCGACGACTGACCCAGCCAGTCTTTTCGATGAGCGCCCCTCGCCCATGCGTCGCGTGGTGATCTGCAGCTCCAGGAACGAAACGAACGACGTGGCTCCTTGAAATGCAGCCAAATCCGGGCGAGACGCTTTTCGTCTGCCTTAAAAAGCAATCACAAAGCCGTCATTTGTGAATTCATGATCTGAAGTTATCGAGATCGTCAGGGCGGCGGGCTTTGCAATCGCCCGTCGGCAAGCAAACCCGGCAGGCGCTCCGGCTGCGGGGGAAAAGCACAAACCATTCATTTCCTTCGAATTTTGGCGCCTTGCGCGTTTTGCTGACCCCATTCAACCCTCGCAGGATTAGACTAAGGTCTAAGACTCTGGGGGGCTTACTATTTTTGTCTGGCGCTTTTCACGTCTCGGGCGGGGCTATAGACTAATTCAAGGTCGCCTTGCAAAACTGCCAAGGCGTTAAAAAAGAAACTCGTAGGAGGCAGGCAACATGACGACTAAAAACACCAAGGACGCAGCCAGGTCGATCTCGGGACGTCGCAAGTTCCTGAAGGGCGCAGCGCTCTCCGGCGCAGCCATGGTTGCGGCGCCCAACATCGCCAAGGCCCAGGGCCCGATCAGCATGCGTTGGCAGAGCACCTGGCCGTCCAAAGACATCTTCCATGAATATGCGCTCGATTTCGCCAAGAAGGTCAATGATATGACCGGTGGCGACCTGCGCATTGAAGTTCTGCCCGCGGGCGCTGTCGTGCCGGCCTTCGGCCTGCTCGACGCAGTCTCTTCCGGCACGCTGGATGGCGGCCATGGCGTGCTCGTCTATCACTACGGTAAGCAGACCGCGCTGGCGCTCTGGGGTTCTGGCCCGGCCTATGGCATGGACGCCAACATGCTGCTGTCCTGGCACAAGTACGGCGGCGGCAAGGAGCTGCTGGCCAAGCTCTACGCCTCCATCGGCGCCAATGTGCAGTCCTATCTCTATGGCCCCATGCCCACCCAGCCGCTCGGCTGGTTCAAGAACCCCATCACCAAGGTCGAGGATCTCCGCGGCCTGAAGTATCGCACGGTCGGCATCTCCATCGATGTGTTCACCGGCATGGGCTCCGCCGTCAATGCGCTGCCCGGTGGTGAAATCGTCTCGGCCATGGATCGCGGCCTGCTGGATGCGGCGGAATTCAACAACGCCTCGTCCGATCGCGTGCTCGGATTCCCCGACGTTTCGAAGGTCTGCATGCTGCAGTCCTACCATCAGAACGCCGAGCAGTTCGAGATCATGTTCAACAAGGCCAAGTTTGACGCGCTCCCCGCCAAGATGCGCGCCATCATCGACAGCGCCGTGGAGGCCGCCAGCGCCGATATGTCCTGGAAGGCGATTGATCGCTATTCCAAGGATTACATCGAGATGCAGACGGCGGATAAGGTCAGGTTCTTCAAGACCCCTGATCCCATCCTGAAGAAGCAGCTCGAAATCTACGACGATGTCGTGGCCAAGAAGTCGGCGGAAAATCCGCTCTTCAAGGAGATCGTCGCCTCCCAGCTCGCCTTCGCCCGCCGGACCACCCAGTGGGAGCAGGACACCGTGGTCAACCGCAAGATGGCCTTCGACCATTACTGGGGCGCCAACGGCGTCGGTCGCAAGATCTGACGCGCGGCTTATCAGCCATCCATCAAAAGGCGTGACCGGGCTTCGCACTGCGAAGTCCGGTCGTTGCTCTTGATGGCCAAGCTCTGGGGGCGCGCGCAAGACCTCGTGACGCGCCCTGTCATCGTTTCGCGGACAACAGCGATGTGACGCCCATGACAGTGCAAAATGTTCTTCACACCATCGATGGCGTCAGCACATGGGTGGGCAAGCTGGCCTCCTGGCTGATCATTGGCCTCATGCTGCTGGTCTGCGCCGAGGTCTTCAAACGCTATATCCTGAACATGCCGACGGCGTGGATCTTCGACGCCAGCAATATGTTCTACGGCTCCCTGTTCATGCTCTGCGGCGCCTATACCCTGGCGCAGAACGGCCATGTGCGGGGCGATTTTCTTTATTCCTCCATGCGCCCGCGCACCCAGGCCTCGCTGGACCTTGTGCTCTATATCGTTTTCTTCCTGCCGGGCATCGCCGCCCTTGTCTGGGCGGGCTACAAATACGCCGGACAATCCTGGCGCATCCTCGAACATTCCAATGTCACGGCGGATGGCCCGCCGGTCTATCACTTCAAGTCGGTCATTCCGATCGCAGGCGCTCTGGTCATGTTGCAGGGCTTCGCCGAAATCGTGCGCTGCGTGGTCTGCCTGAAAACCGGCGACTGGCCCAGCCGCCTCAAGGACGTGAACGAGATCGACGTGGTCGAGCAGCAATTGGCGGGCAGCGAACATGTCGATGCGGACGCGCGCAAGCTCGCCATCGAGCAGGCCGCGCAAATTGATGAAATCGCGCGTCAACGTGGCATGGGTGGAGATCAGAAATGAGCGATCCTGCACTCGGGCTCCTGATGCTGGGGCTCATCGTCGTCGTCATCATGTTGGGCTTTCCGACGGCCTTCACCCTCATGGGGCTTGGCATCGTCTTCGGCTATATCGCCTTCTTTGATCCCACGCGCGCCTTTTACGACAATCGCGTCTTCGACCTCATGGTGCAGCGAACCTACGGCGCCATGACCAATGACGTGCTCATATCCATCCCGTTATTTGTTTTAATGGGTTATGTGATGGAGCGCGGCGCGCTGGTCGACAAGATGTTCTATTCCATCCAGCTCGCCTTTCGTAATGTGCCGGCCTCCCTGGCGGTGGCCACGCTCATCGTCTGCACCTTCTGGGGCATCGCCAGCGGTCTCGTTGGCGCGGTGGTCGTGCTGATGGGCGTGATCGCCTTCAACCCCATGCTGAAAGCCGGATATGACGTGAAGCTGGCCTCGGGCGTGATCACGGCGGGCGGCACGCTGGGCATTCTCATTCCGCCCTCGGTGATGATCATCGTCTATGCCGCCGTCGCCGGTCAGTCCGTGGTCAAGCTCTACGCCGCCGCCATGTTCCCGGGTTTCTTTCTGGCCTTGCTCTACCTCGTCTACGTCGTGGGCTGGGCGATGCTGAACCCGAAGATAGCGCCCCCCTTGCCGCAGGATCAGACGCAGGTGCCCATGCCCGCCTGGTCCGCGCCTTTCCAGCAAGCCTATTCGCAAAACATGTTTGCGGGGCTCCTCAAGGCCATGGCCTCTCCGGCCCGCGCCCGTCAGATCATGGTGGACGGCAAGCCCATGGGCTATGGCATGCTGATCAGCAATTTCATCTATTCGCTGGTTCCCTTGATGATCGTCGTGGGATCGCTCGCCACGGTCTATTGGTATGTGGTCATCCACCAGCAGGCTGCTGCGGTCATGGCGGCGCCGCCGGAGCTGCAACAATTGGGATCGCCCGATCTTGCGCCTGCTCAGGCCACGCCTGCCGAACTTGGTCCGCCCCAAAGCTTCTATCTCTGGCTGGGCGCGATTTCCGCGCTCTGCGCGGGCATGATGGTGCGCTATTACAAGCGCATGACCGGCGAGCGGCTGGAGGTGATCAAGCTTGTGACGGATTCCGTCGCGCCGCTGGGCATCCTCACGGTTGTGGTGCTCGCAGTCATTCTCTTTGGCATCACCACCGCCACCGAATCCGCCGCCGTGGGCGCGGCGGGGGCCTTCTTGTTGGCCTTCCAGGCGCGCTCCCTCAACTGGAAGCGCACCAAGGAGGCGGTCTTCCTCACCGCCAAGACCACCTCCATGGTCTGCTGGTTGTTTGTGGGCTCGGCTATCTTTTCAGGCGTCTTCGCCATTCTGGGCGGCCAGGCCCTGCTTGAGCAATGGGTCCTGTCGCTCAACCTCACGCCCATTCAGTTCATGATCCTCTCGCAGGCCATCATTTTCATCCTGGGCTGGCCGCTGGAATGGACGGAGATCATCGTGATCTTCGTGCCGATCTTCCTGCCCATGCTCAAGCACTTCGGCATTGATCCCATTCTCTGGGGCACCCTGGTCTTCGTGAATCTGCAGGCCGCCTTCCTGTCGCCGCCTGTGGCCATGTCGGCCTTCTATCTGAAGGGCGTCGCGCCCTCCCATGTCACGCTCAACCAGATCTTCGCGGGCATGATGCCCTATATGTTCATCGTCATCATCTGCATGGTGATCATGTATGTCTGGCCTGGCATGACGCTCTGGTTGCCCAATTATCTGTATGGTGGTCCGGGGGGGTAGGAGCGCGTCGAGCGCGTCAGCGCCCCTCGCCGCACTGTACAGACCCGCCGCCCCCGCCTATGGATGCGCCTGCGGCGTTGGCCCATGGGCGAGGGATTTGGGATGAGCATCAGCGATCAGGCCGGGACTGATGATCGAGCTGCCTTTCCAGTTCTTCAAATTCTACGGTCTGGGCAAGCGCATCTTCGGGGAGCTCTAAGGCTTCCTGTTGACCGGGGCGACGCCCTTCATGCTTTGGCTGCCGATCTGCTGTCTGGCTGGATGTTGAACCATGGCGCGTGATCGACGTCCCCCCAGCCAGGAGCCCGCCCGCATGGGCGCGCTGGCCACGCTCCCGGTCTTCCTGAAGCTGGAGGGGCGGCGCGTGGTCATCTCCGGCGGCTCGGAGGCGGCGACGTGGAAGGCGGAGCTTTTCGCCGCCGCTGGCGCGCTGGTGGAGGTTTATGCGACCGAGCCCTGCGAGGCCCTGTTGGCGCTTGCCGCCGCAGGGGACAAGATCGCGATCAAGCCCCGCGCCGTCACGCCTGCGGATCTGGCGGGCGCCGCCGCCTTCATCGCGGACGCGGCGGATGATGCGGAGGCCGCCGCCTGTCACGCCATGGCCCGGGCCGTGGGCCTGCCGGTCAATGTCATCGATCAGCCCGCCTGGTGCGATTTCCAGTTCGGCTCCATCGTCGAGCGCTCCCCTCTGGTGGTGGCGATCTCCACCGATGGGGGCGCGCCCGTCTTCGGGCAGATGCTGCGCGCGCGCATCGAAACGCTGGTCCCTGAGGGCTTCCGCAAATGGGCGCAGGCGGCCAAGGATTGGCGCCCGCGCGTCACGGCGCTCAACCTCGATTTCAGAGCCCGCAGGCGGGTCTGGGAGCTCTTCGCCCGCCGCGCCTTCACGAACCCTGAGAAAGCGCCTGACGAGGCCGATCTGGAGGCCCTGCTGGCCGAGGCCGCGCAGGCGGGGGCGCCGGAGGCCCGGCGTGGCTCCGTGGTGCTTGTGGGGGCGGGGCCGGGCGATCCAGAGCTCCTCACCCTCAAGGCCGTGCGCGCCCTGCAATCGGCCGATGTGGTGCTCTATGACGATTTGGTGCTGCCGGGCTCGGTGGATCTGGCCCGGCGCGAGGCTCAGCGACTGAATGTGGGCAAGCGCGGCTACAAGCCCTCCTGCACCCAGGAGGACATCACCGCCATGCTGGTGAGTCTCGCCCGCGAGGGCAAGCGCGTGGTGCGCCTCAAGGGCGGCGATCCCATGATCTTCGGTCGCGCTGGCGAGGAGATCGCCGCGCTGAAGGCCGCTGGCGTCGATGTGGAGGTCATCCCCGGCGTCACGGCGGCCTCCGCCGCAGCCGCCTCGTTGCAGGTCTCGCTCACCGAGCGGGCGGTGGCGCGGCGCCTGCAATTCATCACCGCCCATGCCCGCGATGGCAAGCTGCCGGAGGATCTGGACTGGCGCGCCCTGGCGGACGAAGGCGCCACCACCGCCGTCTACATGGGCCTCAAGACGCTGCCGCCGCTGGTGGCGCGCCTGCTGGCCGAGGGGCTGGCGCTCGACACGCCCGCCGTGCTGGTCGAGCGCGCCTCATGGGAGAGCGAGCGGCGCATCGCGGCGACCCTTGCGGACCTGCCCGCCACAGCCGCAAGCTCGGGCCTCGTCGGCCCCTGTCTGGTGCTGATTGGTCGCGCGCTCGTCGGCGTCAGCTCGTCGCCTCACAGCGCTTCCAGGTGATGGGCTGGGCGACGGGGGTTCCCTGCCGCACCATGGCCGTCGTCTCGTTCATCAGCTGCATATAGATCGTGTCGCCGCCGCCGGGCTCGGAGGCGGGCGCCACCCAGGAAAACGAGTGGCGTCCATAATCGCCATCGAGCAAGGCCCCGCCGGGCGTCGTGATCTTGCGTCCGGCGATCTTCAGATGCTTGCCATCGGGACTGCACCAGGCGCCGTCGATGGCGTCCGCGCGGGCGGGCAGAGGCGCCGCCAGGCTCGCCAGCGCGAAGGTCAAAGCCGCGAGCGATAATTTCAGGCTTCCAGTTTCCCGCATCTGCGCACCCTCCATCCCCTGATGTGACGGGGACAGAATAGCGCAGGAACAGCGTCTGGAAAGCCCGAAAAACCAGCAGGCGCCGCAACGGAACCGTTCCGCACGGAAAAGGTTAAAGTCCCGGGGGTAAGCAGGAGACGGGTATGCAGCAGGCAGGCAAGGCCTCGACGTCCACGCGCGGCTTCGCGTCCATGGACCGGGACAAACAGCGCGAAATCGCCCGCAAGGGCGGTCGCAGCGTCCCCAACGAGAAACGCAGTTTCTCCCAGAACCACCAGCTTGCGTCAGAAGCCGGCCGCAAGGGCGGGCACTCCTCCCACGGGCGGCGCAGGGCGGCGGCGGAGGGGAGCCGCTGATCAAAGGCGGATGATCGTCGGAATGAAATACGGGGCGGCTCAGGGAGCAGCCCCGTTTTTTTGCGCTGATGCGCAGGCTAGTCCTCCGCAGGCTTGTCGCTCGCGGACGCCACCTTCCTGCGGGCGCCGCCGTGGGAGGCGTGGCCGCCCTTGCGGCCCGCCAGCGAGGCGAGTTCGTGGTTTTGCGAAAAGCTGCGCTTGGAGGGGCTGACGCTCTGGCCGCCCTTGCGTCCCGCCGCTGCGGCGAGCGCGGGGTTTTGCGAAAAGCTGCGCTTTTCATTCGGCACGCTTTCGCCGCCCTTGCGGGCGATGGCGCGTTGCTTTTCCGGATCCATGGAAGCGAAGCCGCGGGTCGAGGTTGGCATGGGTGATCTCCTGTCCAATGCTGCGGTCGAGACCTGACCTGAACGCAGCCTTGGCGCCGTGGTTCCCCTCACGCTCCCAAAAAGCGTGGCGCTCGCCACAAATGTCGCGACCTCCGGGGGAACCAGCCTCAAGCGGCGGCGGTTGCAGGAAAGCGCGGCGGTGCGCGCGTTGAGGAGAAAGCGCATGAAGAAAATGATGGTGGTCGCGGGCCTGGCTCTGGCTCTGGGGGGCTGCGGACCCACGCGCAGCGATAGCGCCTTGACAGGCGCGGCCTTTGGCGGCGTGGCGGGTGCGGTGATTGGCGGGGCGGCGACAGGACATGCTGGCGGCGCGCTGGCCGGGGCGGCCATAGGCGCGGCGAGCGGCGCCGTCATTGGCGCTTCGGCGGCGCCCCGGCGTTGCTGGGACGATCCCTATTACGGGCCGGTGTGCGAACGATAGAGGGGAACCCTTCGCAGGGCGGCGCGTTCATCTCTCGCGCGCTGGATATTGATCCCCTCCCACTCGTTCGGCGCGCGTTTCAACCCGCGTTGGCTCCCCCGGCCAACGCGGGTTTTCTTTGTCGCTTTACGCTCAAGCTTCCACCGCTTCGCGTCCGTTGCGCTTCTGCGAGCGGCGGTCGAAGAACAGGGCCTGGCTGATCACCGCCTTCAGACTATCCACGCCGAAGGGCTTGGTGATGAGGAAGGCGGGCTCGGGCGGGCGGCCCGTGAGGAAGCGCTCGGGATAGGCGGTGATGAAGATCACCGGCGCCTCGAACTCCTCGAGGATCTGGTTCACTGCCTCAAGGCCCGAGCTGCCATCGGCGAGCTGGATGTCCGCAAGGATCAGCCCGGGCTTGTGGACCCGCGCCGCCTGAACCGCCTCCTTGTGGGTGCGCGCGACGCCCACCACCCGATGGCCCAGATCCTCAACGAGGGTCTGTATGTCCAGGGCGATGAAAGGCTCGTCCTCGATGATCAGCACATCCGTGCGGATCTGGTTGGCGATCTCCTTGCCCGCCTGGTCGATGAGATGCGCAGCTTCCTGCGCGCCCACCCCAAGAATCGAAGCGACCTCCTTGATGTCGAAGCCCTCCAGCGCCGCCAGCAGAAAGGCCACGCGCGGACGCAGCGGAATGGCGTCAAGATTGCGCCGCGCGCCCCGCTCGTCGGGCGAGAGCACATTATGATCCACATGCTCGTTCATGGGCATGGAGCCCCATAGCGCCAGAAAGGTGCGGTAGAGCGAGGCGCGCGTTTCGCCCCCTTCGCGAAAGGCTTCGGGATCGGCCACGATGGCTTCAAGGGTCGCCAGAACATAGGCGTCGCCGCCGCCCTGACTGCCCGACAAGGCCCGGCCGAAACGGCGAAGGTAGGGAATATGTGCGGAAATTTCCTGAGATACAGACATGCTGCTGAGGTCCCCTGCCGTGATCACTGTCCAGCTTGAGAGGATAACGGGCGACGCGCGCAAAAGTTCCATCCGCCTTTGGAACTCTTTTCATCCTGCTGCGTTGATGACCTTGGGTGAGCCGCAACTTATGTTGTTGTCCCTGGGTCAGGAAACCCTGGAAATGCACATGCGGTCTGGAGGGGGAAGATGGATGAATTGAGTTCGAAAAGAAAGACCCGCGCGGGGGCGCCCCTTGTTGGCTCGCCGCAGCGGGATGATGCGCGCCACCTTCAAAAGGCGAGCCCGCAACCTTTTTCCGGAGTCGCGGAGATCATCAAATTGGATCCAGCACACCTGAGGTTGAAGCGACCTAAGCCTAATGATGCGCCCAATGTCCCGATTGATGAACACATCGGTCGGCATCTCAAGGCTATATATGACGACGTGTTGAAACAGCCCATTCCAGAGCGGTTTCTGGATCTTCTCAACCAGCTTGAGAGCGGGCCTTCACAAGAAGAGGATCATCCATGATGGTCAGTCAGCAGCTCAGGACCGATCTGATCGGCGCCATTCCCAATCTGCGCGCCTTCGCTGTTTCCTTGTGCGGCAATCCTGATCGCGCCGACGATCTCGTGCAGGAGACCCTCGTCAAGGCCTGGAGCAATCTGTCAAGCTTCGCCGAGGGCACCAACCTCGCCGCATGGCTCTTCACCATCCTGCGCAACATCTATTATTCCGAATATCGCAAACGTCGGCGCGAGGTCGCCGACTCCGATGGCGCCATCGCCGCGCGCCTCGCCACCGCGCCCGCCCAATCCGGCCATATGGATTTTCTGGATTTCAGCGGCGCCTTGCAGAAGCTGCCCGCCGATCAACGCGAAGCGCTCATTCTCATCGGCGCCTCGGGCCTGTCCTATGAGGAGGCGGCGGGGGTTTGCAACTGCGCCGTGGGCACCATGAAGAGCCGCGTCAACCGAGCGCGCAATCGTCTGGTGGAGTTGCTCGCCATCGTCTCCAGCTCGGACTACGCTGCGGGGGCCGATTGGCAGTCGGGCATCGACTCCCTCATCATGGGGCAGCGGTTCTCGCGCACCGGCAGCGATTGATCGCGTGTTGAAAGGGCGCCGCCATGACCGCGCCGGACATGCGCATGGAAAGCGACAGTTTCCGCCCCATCGAGGTGCCCGCTGATCGCTACTGGGGCGCGCAGACCGAGCGCTCCCGCCGCAACTTCCGCATCGGCGCCCAGCTCATGCCGCGCGACATCATCCATGCGCTGGCGCTCGTCAAACGCGTCGCCGCCGAGGTCAACCGGGAGCTGGGCGCGCTGGATGAAAAGCGCGCCAGCGCCATCGTGACGGCGGCGCAGGAGGTGTCGCAGGGGCGCTTTGACGATCACTTTCCCCTGGTCGTGTGGCAGACGGGCTCGGGCACGCAGACCAACATGAATGTGAATGAGGTCGTCGCCAACCGCGCCAATGAATTGATGGGCGGCGCGCGCGGCGCCATGGCGCCCGTGCATCCCAATGACCACGTCAATCTCGGCCAATCCTCCAACGACAGTTTCCCCACCGCCATGCATGTGGCCTGCGCGCTCGCCCTTCATGGCGGATTGCTGCCCGCGCTGGATGCGCTTGCAGGCGCCTTGATGGCGCGGGCGCTGGAATTTTCCGACATCGTGAAGATCGGTCGCACCCATTTGCAGGACGCGACCCCCATCACCCTGGGGCAGGAATTTTCAGGCTATGGCGCGCAGGTGAGTTTGGGGGCGGCACGCATTCGCCAGACCATGCCCGATCTTTACACGTTGGCGCAGGGCGGCACGGCGGTCGGCACAGGCCTCAACACGCACGCGGGCTTCGCCGAGGGCTTCGCTGCGCGCATGGCGGAATTGACGGGCCTGCCCTTCGCCACCGCGCCCAACAAATTCGAGGCGCTGGCCTGTCACGATGCGCTGGTCTTCGCCCATGGCGCGCTCGAGGCCTGCGCCACAGGGCTTTTCAAGATCGCCAATGATCTGCGCCTGCTTGGCAGCGGGCCGCGCTGCGGGCTGGGGGAGTTGCTGCTGCCCGAGAACGAGCCGGGCTCCTCCATCATGCCGGGCAAGGTCAATCCCACCCAGGCGGAGGCGCTGACGATGGTCTGCGCGCGCGTCTTCGGCAATCAGACGGTGATCGCCTTCGCGGGCTCGCAGGGGCATCTTGAACTCAACGTGTTCAAGCCGGTCATCGCTGCGGCGGCGCTGGAATCCATTCGCCTGCTGGGCGATGCGGCCACGAGTTTTCGGGTGAATTGCATCGAGGGCTTGCAGCCCGATCGCGAGCGTATCGACGCCTTGATGCAACGCTCGCTCATGCTCGTCACCGCGCTGACGCCGCGCATCGGTTATGATGGCGCCGCCAAAATCGTCAGGGCCGCCCACGCCAATGGCACGACCCTGCGGGAAGAGGCGGTGCGGCTGGGTTTTGTGAGCGCGCGGGATTTCGACGCCTGGGTGCGACCGGAGTCCATGCTGGCGCCGCAGGGCTGATCAGCGCGCCCTGGCGATGCACTGGCGCGTGAAGCCGTCGATGGTGACACGGTCCGCAGGCGAAAGGCCTTCGCCGACGAGGCGTTGCCAGATCATGGGCTCCTTGCGAATTTCGCCTGAAATGCAAAGGCAGACATTGCGGCAAGCCTGTTGCCCGCCGCTGGTCGCCACGCATTGGGCCGTGCAACTCGCCACGAAGGGATCATCCTGCGGGACAAGCGCAGCCTGCGGCGTCACCACCCGCGCCACCATGAAAAGCACCGCCAGAAATACCGGCTGATGCACGAGATAAACCAGCAGCGAGTGGCGCCCGCCCCA
>CAMDOY010000053.1 GCA_945903655.1 Rhizobium sp. Q54
CCCCACCCGCCATGAGAAGCGCTGCCGGATAGGCCTCGCGCAGAAAAGCCGCCGCCTGCGCGAAGCAAGGCTTGGTCGTCCCGAACATATAGGAGATCCCGAAGGCAACGTGCTGCGCCTCGTCGGTGTCAATGCGCAGCTTCCCCTGCCAACAGCTATCGTAGTCGAAACCATCCTGGTGCGCGGCCTTCAGTAGCTCGAAGTTGAGATCAATGATCGAAACCTTCAGGTCCGGCACCGCGCGTCGCGCGGCGGCGGCCAGATAGAGGAGGCCGGTGGGGGGGAAATTGTAATAGCCGCCGGATCGGGCCGTCTTCACGTCGAAAAAGGCCTTCGGCACGAGCGCAGGCTGCACGAGAACAAGATGACGCACCCCCTGCCGCGCGAAGGGTGTCACGAACTCGGCGAATCTAGCTAAAGTATCTTTCTCAGCCTGTTCCGACTTCGGGGTTACTTGGACGGTCATCAATCACATCCAGCTGGCGAGCCCGACAAAGTGCCGGACGACTAGGGTTAGGGTAGCAATGTCATCCCAGCGTTGAGTGGTCAAGCTTTAGGAGAGCTGGCTCGGAAAAGCTGAACAGGAGGGCTTTAAAGTTGAACGACTGCATGTTGTAACGCTGATGAAGCGCAAGGTGATCACGGCATTTTTTCGGAAGCTGAAGACCTCAAAACGGGTGCTCTGGCAACTACCCTATTTTCTGCGAAACCTACCCGCCACTCGGACCAACCAGATCTGGGCGATGAATAGGACCTACATGTCAATGCGCGCGGCTCCATCGATCTCGCAGCCATCATGGACTGGTTCACCCGCTGGGTCATTGTCTGGCGGGTATTGATGAGGTTGGAGGCCGACTTTTGCGTCCAGGCTCTACGAGAAGAGGTAACACAGGATAGTGCCCCCGAAATCTTTAGCACTGATCAGGGCAGCCACTTCACTTCGATGAGGTGTATAAAGGTGCTGACCGACCGAGAGATTAAGATCAAAACGACCGGAAAAGGCGGGTGGCGAGACCATATCTTCGTCAAAGTCTGCGAGACCCGGGCTTCCGTTGGGCACAATATAGGCTTCTATTACGACCGTCGCCCGCATTCACAGCTTGACGGAAAGACACCCGCTCAGGCCTAGTTCAATTTGCTGGAGCCCATAGTGGCCGCAAAATCTAAGCGAAAGCTCACTTAAGTAAGGCCAATCGGCTGTTCAAACAAAGTTGGCCGCCTCAACTTGAAGAAAAAATGTTGCATAAGTAATTAATAATGTTCGTTTAATAATACTATTATTGCTCCGCTAGCGCGGGGCAGGGGCGCATTTCTGCAGAGGCACCGGTCAATTCTTGAATAAGGAAGTTGTTAACCAGTATAGCCAAGGCGATCTTCCAGGGTTGTGCCCGCATCATCAAGAGAGCGGCATGCTAGCGCAGAGAAACCGCTCTGCAATCGCCACGGTGGGAATATGTCGGGGTCTTGTCCCAACAAGATCCCGCCCGCAAGACCCGCCCGCGCGCCAGCCTCCAGATCCGATAGGTTATCGCCAATGATCCATGATCTGCCGAGGTCCACGCCATATCGCGCGCCGACGAGATGGATCATTCCAGGGCCGGGTTTGCGCCACCACTCATGACCAGCGCTGGACTCAGGCGTTTTATCCGGGTGAAAGGGACAGGCGACGCTTATATCGATATGTCGCCCCTCGCTCAAGAGCGCCGCATCGATGGCGTCGGAAACGTGATGGTAGGTGGCGAGATTAAAAAGGCCTCGCGCAAGCCCTGATTGGTTTGTCACTACAGCAACGCTCATGTCGAAGCTCCGCGCGAGCTCTATGATCCCGGATATGCCCGGCATCAGTCGGATATCCTCAACCCGGCGCAAATAATGGACATTCTCGACCACCACGCCGTCCCGGTCGAGGAAAAGGCCTGGCCGGGCTTTTGCGGGCGCGTTATTCAGCCGAATGATCAGGTCGGATTCGCTCATGAGTTCAACCATAGGTCAAAGAGCCGTCGCTTTCCACGGTCAGCATGTGGGAACGGGTTGGCCGTTGGCATCGATTAAGCTATCGTGACCTCCTCCTCAAGGAGTTGCCATTGTCCTCACCCATGCCTGTCGCAAAAGATGATTTGATGGAAAGGCTAGCGAGCGACGTTCGCGAGCGTGCCGACGGCGAGAAGATTGTTTTCGTGTCGGGCAACTTCAATATTCTCCACCCTGGTCACCTCCGCCTGTTTCGCTTTGCTGCGGAACAGGGCAACCGCCTTGTCGTGGGCGTGACGGCCGACGGAACGGATGGCGTGAGCGTTAGGCAGGACCTGCGGCTTCAGGACGTGCGGGCGATTGGCTCCGTTCATGATGCTATCGCCCTGTCCGAACCTCCGGAGCGCTTCATCGCAAGGCTCAAACCTGAGTATGTTGTAAAAGGGAAGGAATATCTGCAGCTTGAGAATCCGGAGCTGTCGGCGGTGCGCAGCTATGGTGGGACCATTCTGTTCAGCTCAGGCGAAGTCCGGTTTTCGTCAATCGACCGCCTGCAACGTGAATATGTGACGCTTGAACATAGCGCGATCAGGAAGCCTGCAGATTACCCCCGCCGCAACGGGTTCCGCATCAGCGACCTGGCTTTGATTCCGGAGAAATTCAGGGGATTACGGGTTGTCGTGATCGGCGATCTCATCATCGATGAATATATCAACTGTGAGCCGCTTGGCATGTCGCGCGAAGATCCGACGTTGGTCGTTTCGCCTTTTGAAAACAAGCGCTTCGTAGGGGGAGCGGGGATCGTGGCCGCGCATGCGCGCGGGCTTGGCGCCCAGGTCCGCCTCATCAGCATAGCAGGTTGTGACGAGGTTGCGGAATTCGGGCGCCAGGAACTGTCCAAGCTGGCGGTGGAGACCGAAATCATTGCTGACGCCTCACGCCCAACGACGCTCAAAAAACGGTATCGGGCACTTGGCAAGACGTTGTTGCGCGTTAATCATGTGCGCCAGCATTCCATCGACGCCACGCAACAAGAAGCACTCATTCTAGCAGCAGAAACCGCACTGGGCGATGCGGATGTTCTGTTGTTCTCGGACTTCAACTATGGCTGCTTGCCGCAACCGATAGTTGATCGTCTGGCAAGGTTCGCGGTGAAACGCGGGATCATGATGGCCGCAGACAGCCAGGCCTCATCGCAGATGTCCGACATCTCGCGTTTCAAGGATATGACCCTCATCACCCCTACCGAATATGAAGTTCGCTTGGCGTTGCGCGAAAACGAAGCCGGGTTGATTGTGGTCGCTGACCGCTTGCAACGGGTCTGTGGCGCGGAAAACGTCGTCATCACGCTGGGCGGCGAGGGGATGCTACTGCATGCGCCGCGCAGAGGGGCCTATCATACGGACCGGTTACCTGCGTTCAACTCGTCGCCGAAAGATGTCAGCGGCGCAGGCGATAGTTTCTTCGCCACCACAACTCTGGCGCTCCGGGCCGGTTTCGATATCTGGCAAGCGGCCTATCTTGGGTCGATTGCGGCCGCTTGTCAGGTTTCGCGCGTAGGCAACACGCCATTGACGGCCGCCGAACTGCTCATGGAGGTCGCCAATCCGTCCAACGTCCTTGATGAGATGGGCTTGTGAGAGCGCTTCTTCTGGCCGCCGGCTTTGGCACACGTCTGCGGCCGCTGACTGACCATATCCCCAAGTGCCTCGTTTCGATCCACGGTAGGCCTCTTCTGGATTATTGGCTCGACGCACTCTTCAATGACGCTCGAATGGAACGGGTGCTCATCAATACGCACTATCTCCATGAATTGGTGGAGTATTTCATCTCCTCTTCCCCCTGGCGAGAGCGGATTGATCTTGTTTATGAACCAGACTTGCTGGGTACTGGCGGAACGATCCTCGCCAACAGTGACTGGTTTGGCGACGGCAACTTCCTGGTGGCCCATGCCGACAATCTGACCGACGCCAAGCTTTCAGAGCTGATCGGGGCGCATCAATCGGCTCCGTCCGACAACCTTCTGACAATGCTTGCATTCCGTACCCAGACGCCGAGAAGTTGCGGGATCCTTGAGCTCGATGGGGAGTCTCGCGTCCTGGCCTTTCATGAAAAGGTCATGGATCCGCCCGGAAATCTCGCCAATGGCGCGGTCTATGTGGTCTCGCAACAGGTTATCGAAAGCATCGCCGCCCTTGGGAAATCGGTTGTGGATCTCTCGACAGAAGTCATTCCGGGGTTGTTACCCCGGATCACGGCTTTCGAACACAGAGGGTTTTTTATGGACATAGGCTCCCCCGAAGCCCTCGAACAGGCGCGCAGAACATTCCCTGATTTCAGAACAGCGGGTCCGGATGGTGTCATTTAGATGCGCAGGCGTCCGGCCCGTTGTTGAATCGCAGCAGCCCTGATGTTAAAGCGCGTGACGTAGGGTACTCTTCAATGGACAGATCACCGATGAAACTCTTGGTCACTGGCGCTTGTGGATACAAGGGATCTGTTCTCGTGCCCAAGCTTCTGGCGCTGGGCCACGAGGTCCGCGCCTTCGATATCCAGTGGTTCGGCAATGAGCTTCAGTCTCATCCCAACTTGGAGGTCATGCAGGGCGATGTGCGCGATACCGACGCCATCCCTCTGGACGGCGTTAAGGCCATTATCCACCTGGCCTCGGTCGCCAATGATCCATGCGGGGACCTCGACCCGAAGCTAACATGGGAAATAAGCGCTTTGGCCACCATGCGTCTGGCCGACAAGGCGCTGCGCCACGGGATCGACCGGATCATCTACGCCTCGTCGGGAAGCGTCTACGGCGTCAAGTCGGAAGAGCAGGTCACGGAAGATCTCGAACTTGAACCGATCACCGAATATAACAAGACCAAGATGGTCGCAGAACGGGTTCTGCTCAGCTATGCGAATGACATGGCCGTGCAGATCGTGCGCCCCGCCACCGTATGCGGTGTCAGTTCGCGCATGCGTCTGGATGTTGCTGTGAACATGCTGACCATGCAGGCGTTGACCAATAGCCGGATCACGGTCTTTGGCGGTGATCAGGTTCGCCCCAATATTCATATCGACGACATCACCGACCTCTATATCTATCTGCTCGACCATCCGGAGTTGACCGGCGTCTATAATGCGGGTTTCGAGAACATCTCCATCCGCGAAATCGCGGAGCGCGTTGTACGCATCATTCCAGCCGAGATCGTCTTCACGCCCTCGAATGATCCGCGCTCGTATCGGCAAAACTCTGACAAGCTTCTGGCGACCGGTTTTCGCCCGCGCAAAACCGTCGATGACGCCATCAGCGAGATCGTCGCCGCTTTCCAGCGGGGCGTGCTCAAGGATCAGGACCGCTGGCATAATCTGCGCTGGATGCAGAAGGCGCGCTCGTGATGACCGAGGTTTGCAATCCCAAGGAGCATTTTGCGAACTATGGCGTGCGCCTCGCCGCCGTGCTCGCCAATGCGGATTTCACACCAGTCGAGACTTTGGCGCGCGCCCTGCTTGCATGTTGGCGGGCGGGCAAGAGCGTCTATTTTTGTGGCAACGGCGGAAGCGCTGGTAATGCCATCCACCTCGCCAATGACTTCATCTATGGGATCGCAGGCGGCAAGGGACCGGGCATGCGAGCCCACGCGCTGTCTGCCAACTCCGCCGTCCTCACCTGTCTTGCCAACGACATCGAGTTCGCCGAGATCTATTCGACGCAGATCAAGGTTTTCTGCGGGCCCGGCGACGTCTTGATTGCGCTGTCGGGCAGCGGCAATTCGCCAAACATCCTCAAGGCCATTGAAGCCGCACGCGACATGGGCATGACGACTTTTGCCATTCTCGGCTTCAGCGGCGGCAAGGCCAAGGCGCTTGTTGAAACGCCGATACATTTCGCGATCGACGACATGCAGATTTCGGAAGACCTCCAGATGATGGTTGGGCATATGGTCATGCAGTGGTTGAAGCAAAACGCCTGTCAGGGGGAATGAGGCTTGACCGATCAACCGCACTTCGTCGTCATCGGCAGCAATTCGTTTTCCGGCGCGAGTTTCATTCGCCATTTGCTCGCACAGGGTTACCCGACCACAGGCGTGAGCCGATCAGAAGAGTCGCATGAGGCATTCTTGCCTTACCGATGGCAAGCTGCGGGCGCCCCTTTCAGCTTTCAGCAGATAGATCTCAACACGGATCTGGACGCTTTGTGCGACCTTATTTCCGAGACGAAAGCGCCCTATGTGGTGAACTTTGCGTCCCAGAGCATGGTGGCCGAGAGCTGGCAGAATCCAGACCACTGGTTCATGACCAACGTCGTTTCCACCGTGCGACTTCATGAGCGACTGCGCAAGATGGCGTTCCTCCAACGCTATGTGCATGTCTCCACGCCTGAGGTTTATGGCAGCACTTCCGGCGATGTGACCGAGAGCGCGCCCTTCAATCCAAGCACTCCCTACGCTGTATCGCGCGCAGCCGCAGACATGAGCCTGCGCACTTTTCAGGCGGCCTATGATTTTCCTGTCGTCTATACGCGCGCGGCCAATGTGTTTGGCCCGGGCCAGCAGCTCTACCGCATCATTCCCCGCACGATCCTCTTCATTCGCCTTGGCAAGAAGCTCATGCTACACGGGGGCGGCGCCTCCGAACGCTCTTTCATCCACATGGATGACGTGTCGAATGCGACCCTGCGCATCGCCCAAAATGGCCGCAATGGTGAAGCCTATCACATCGCCACGCCACGTCAGATCAGCATCCGCGCGCTTGTGGAGCTTGTTTGCGAGCGAATGGGAACGAACATCGACCAGGTCGCTGAAGTGGTTGGCGACCGCATCGGTAAGGACGCCGCCTATTGGCTCAACAGCGGCAAGCTGCGCAACGAGCTTGGCTGGCGCGACAGGATTTCATTAGAAGAGGGGATCGACGAGACAATCGCATGGATTGATCGTTACCTGCCCGCGCTTGAACAGTTGCCGCAATCATACATCCACAAGCCGTGAGATCTGCCATGGGAATCGAAATCGATCTGCTCGCCAATTATCCCCGCACCAAACGAAACGTAGAGGAGCGCGGTCTGGCGAAGACCGAGGCCGATCGTGCGCTTGCGCGGCAATTCGGCAAGGCGTTTTTTGATGGTGATCGCTCGCATGGTTATGGTGGCTTTTCCTATCATCCGCGCTTCTGGCAGCCGGTCGTTCCGGATTTCCAGCATCACTTCGCTTTGAAAGCTGGCGATTCCATGCTCGATGTTGGCTGCGCCAAGGGCTTCATGATGAAGGATATGGCCGAGGGTATTCCCGGCCTTGTGGTGAAGGGGATCGATATCTCGGATTACGCCATCGAGAACGCATTGCCGGACATGCGCGTTCATGTTCAGGTTGCGAACGCTGTCTCGCTGCCATTTGCGGACGCCTCCTTCGACGTCGTCATTTCCATCAATTCAATCCACAATCTTGCGCGCGAAGAATGCGGCAAGTCGCTGCAAGAAATCGAGCGCGTCGCGCGTCGCGGCGCCTTCATCACTGTCGACGCCTATCGCAATGAAGAAGAGCGGCGGCGCATGGACGCCTGGAATCTCACTGCGCAGACGATCATGCACGTCGATGATTGGAAAGCGTTCTTCGCGGAAGTGGGTTATACCGGAGATTATGGATGGTTCATTCCATGAGCCCTGAACTGTCCCGGCGTCTGCTTCGCGACATGATCCGGATTCGCGCTGTCGAAGAGACGATCGCTGCGCGCTACGGTGAGCAGAAGATGCGTTGCCCGACCCATCTTTCGATTGGTCAGGAAGCCCCCGCAGCTGCGGCTGGGGCCGCGCTCGCAAGGACCGACCTTGCGGTGAGCGGCCACCGCGCCCATGCCCACTATCTTGGCAAAGGCGGCGATCTGAACGCCATGATCGCCGAGATTTCCGGCAAGGTGACGGGCTGCGCGCGCGGCCGGGGCGGCTCGATGCATCTCATCGACGAGAGCGTGGGCTTCATGGGCTCGACCGCCATCGTCGGCGGCACGGTTCCCGTGGGCGTTGGCCTTGCGCTGTCGGGCTCGCTCCTCGAGAGGAACGATATCGTCTGCATCTTCATTGGCGACGCGGTCATGGAGACAGGCGTTTTCTTCGAATCCGCCAACTTCGCGGCCGTTCATAAACTGCCCATTATCTTTCTGTGCGAGAACAATCTTTACTCGGTCTATTCCCCGCTTGACGTGCGCCAGCCGCAGGGCCGTTCGCTTGCTGGTGTCGCAGCTGCGGTTGGCCTTCATGCGACGGCGGGCGATGGCAACGACGTTTGCGCGAGTTATGATCTCATCGCCGCAGCCGCAGCCAGAGCGCGGGCTGGCGAAGGTCCGCAGTTCGTGGAACTGGCGACCTATCGCTGGCGTGAGCATTGCGGCCCCATGTACGACAACAATATCGGCTACCGCAGCGAGGCTGAATTCGAATCATGGAAGGAGCGCGACCCAATCAAGCTCTTCACGCATGTTCTGCAAGCCGGTGACATCATCGATCAGGCTTGGCTTGATGCGGCGACGCGCGAGATCACGCAGGAGATCGACGCCGCTTTCGCGTTTGCCGAGGCGTCGCCTTTTCCTGATCCGTCCGAAGCTTACGCTGATCTTTATTCCAAGGAGGTCATGGCATGCCTGTGATGACCTATGCTGAAGCTATCCGCGACGCCCTTTCGGTTGCGCTGGCGCAGGACCCGTCCGTGATCGTTTACGGGTTGGGCGCGCCAGATCCCAAGGGCGTCTTCGGCACCACGCTCGATTTGCACAAAGAGCATGGTTCGCGCCGGGTCTTCGATATGCCGACCTCTGAAAACGCCATGACCGGCATCGGCATAGGCGCGGCGCTAGGCGGGCTGCGCCCCGTTCTCACCCATCAGCGCCTGGACTTCGCGCTGCTCTCTCTGGACCAGATCATCAATAACGCGGCCAAGTGGCGCTTCATGTTCGGCGGTCAGCGTTCCGTGCCGTTCACGATCCGGATGATTCTTGGTCGCGGCTGGGGACAGGGACCGACCCACTCGCAAAATTTGCAGGCTTTGTTTGCGCATATTCCCGGTCTCTGCGTGGTCATGCCGACCACGCCCGACGACGCGAAGGGCTTGCTGCTGACCAGCATCTTCGGAGAGGATCCGGTGATCTTCCTCGAACATCGCTGGTTGCATAATCTGTCGGGGGAGACGCCCCAAGGCGACCATCGCATCCCCCTCGGGAAGGCGCGCATGATGCGTTCTGGCGGCCATGTGACGGTCGTGGCCATGTCGATCATGAGCATCGAGGCGGCGCATGCGGTCGATCATCTGGCCGCGCAGGGAATCAGTTGCGATCTCATCGATCTTCGCAGCATCCGGCCTATGGATTGGCCAATGATCGAAGAGTCGGTGCGGCGTACTGGCCGGCTGTTGGTGCTGGATAGTGGCCATGAGACCGGCGGCGTGGCTGGAGAGATCGTGGCTCATGTCGCAACAAAATGCTGGGGGGACCTGCGCGCGGCGCCGCGCCGCCTCGCCATGCCGGATGTGCCGGAAGCGACCAGTCCGGCGCTGACGAAGGACTATCATGTCCGCGCGGAACATGTGGCGGAAGCGATTGCGGCGCTGGCTGGCCGGGAAGCGGAATTCGCCTCCCTCGCCGACGCCCGCAAATATCCGCACGATGTTCCCGGCGACTGGTTCAAGGGACCATTCTAGGCGGAGACGGCCTCAGCCCCAGGGAAAATCCACCCTGCGGCTGAGGACTATGCTGCCCTCACGATGGCTGGTGGGGATGTCGTTGAGAGAAACGACTTTTTCCCAGCCTGTCTTTTGCGCGAAAATATTCAGGCCTCTCGCCTTGCTATAAGCGAGAACGCCCTCTGCATTGGAGAGTGTGCCGACCTCCAAAAGCGCATCGAAGGAATTCCAGCAATCCGCAGGGATCGCGTTGAGCACAACCAGCTCATGACCTTCGACATCGATCTTGGCGAAGTCCGCCGCCTCCGCGAAGGATGCGATGTTGCGGACTTTGACTGGAAACCGGTTCAACTCGCCGTAGGGAGAGGCCTTGGCGCCGGCAAGATGGCTGCCTGTGGTGTTGCCGACGACTCGAACAAATTCCGCCTCGCCGTCTGTGTCGGAGACAGCAGCGCATTCAAGCTTCACATTCGTGATATTGTTGGAAGCAAGATTGGCGAGCAGCCATTCCTGATGAACTGGATCTGGTTCAAATGCCGTCACCTCATAGCCGCAGCGCGACATGATTATCGAGTGCAAGCCGAGGTTTGCGCCAAGATCAAGGGTCTTGCGATAACGATTCCGGTTCGCCCAATAATAGGCGAACACGAGCAGCTCATCGATACCGAAGAGATCGACGGAATCGATGGCGCCCATGCGGCGATAACCGAGCTGGAGCGAGCCAAACGGGCCAAAGTTCATCGGACCGCCGCTTTCAGAAGCAAAGGCAGATGCGCGGAAATAATCGATCAGGAGCTTCTTCATGACCTGATAGGACGCGCGCGAGACGCGCATTTGGCCCCGCAAATCACTGAGCGCCACGAAGAGTTGCTCGATAAATGTGTCGTTGCTCATCATATGCCTCGTTAGACTCCCGGCGTTCCGTTCGGCGAAGCTGTCTGTTGCGCCAGCGGCGCTATAATCATCTCACGTCTGATCAGGTCAGGATCGAGAGCGGGTAGCTGATCCTCAAGCGACGCTCCAAACTTGAGCACCGGATATAGTTTCTGGCCAGGGTTTATGCGCACATTGCAAAGAATTGGTCCACGGTGACGATAGGCCTCGGCAAGGCTTGACGCCACATTTTCATCCGAACCAATCTCGATGACTGTTAGCCCCATTGCACGCGCAACGCCAGCGATGGGCGGAAATGCGAGACCGGAGTCGCTGTCGACTGCGACATAACGGCCATCCAGCCAAGTCTCCAGCGTTTGTTTTTGAATGCCGTGGCCCTGATTATCGAACACGATGACACGGACAGGCAATTGATGGCGAACCAGCGTGGCGAGCTCGGCGAGGCAGATCATGAGGCCGCCATCGCCGATGATGCAGGTTACGGAACTATCACTATTGGCCACAGCAGCCCCAATGGCCGCTGGCAGCGCATAACCCATCGGCGTATTGTTCCACGCCGAGATGAGGCGCTGCCCACGTTTTAGCTCGAGCCCATTGCAGGTCCAGGTCAGATTGCCGCCAGTGTCGACGAGAATACTTTCGTCGCTGGGAAGATGTTCAGACAGCTTCGATACAAAAAAACAGGCGTCGACAAATCCGCTCGCGCCTTGCCCGGCGATATGCCGATCATCAGGAAGCGCCGTTTTCCAATGATCGATCTTGGCCAGCCAGCTTCCGAGTTCCGGTCGCGGCCGCGCGGTTACGGCGGCGGCTAATAACGGAATGGCGGCCTCGAGACGCGCGGCGATACGATGGGTGATTTCGATGCCGCGGCCGTCGAACTTGTCGAGTTCCCCTTGTTCAGCATCGATCATTGCGATCGCGGCTTCGCGGGCGAATGTGTTCAGAAGCCCACCCGTGACGTTCTGTGAAAGCCGCGTGCCCAGACACAGAATGAAGTCGGCGTTCTGGATCGCGAAATTGCCGAGCCGAGGCCCGTAGACGCCGAAAGGTCCGACGCGCAGCGGGTGATCGTTTTCCAGCAGATCGAGGCCTGCCCAGGTTTGAAGCACCGGCGCGCCAATCGCCTCGATAAGCGCCCGCAATTCGTCGCCGATGCGCGGGGTGGAGAGGCCGCCCCCCAGAACCAGAACGGGACGCTGCGCGCGCGCAAGCGCGTCCGCAAGCGCGGTGATGGACTGAGTCAGAGCGGCGGCTGGGACTTCGGTGGGAGGCGTGAAGGCTTCGAGCGTTTGTGGATCGATCTCCGCACGCTGGAGATCGTCGGGCAAATCGATCAGGACGGCGCCGGGTCTTCCCTCAAACGCATAGTACCAGGCGGCTTCGAGATGTTTGCGGATATCCTCCGCGCGCTCCACCTGCGCCGCATATTTGGTGACCGACTGGAATATCGACAGCACGTCGGTTTCCTGGAAGCCGAGTTGCCGGATTGGGCGATCACGCTTCAGGCGACTGGTGGAGACCTGACCGGTAATCATGAGAGTCGGAATGGAATCAAAGTAGGAGCAGCATGTTCCTGTAAGCAGATTTGTCGCCCCCGGGCCGCTCGTAGTGATGGCGACGCCCATTGTTCCAGTCGTTCGCGCATACCCATCAGCGGACATGGCTGCGCTTTGCTCGTGCTGCGAGCAGACGTAAGATATTGCGGGGTGACTTGCTGCGGAGTCGAACAGGTGAACAGCCGCGCCGCCGGACATGCCGAACACATGAGCCACGCCCCTGGCGGCCAGAAAGTCGATCACGTAATCTGAAAGTTTCATCAGGAAGTCACCGTGCCAAGCGCATTGTTTCCGTGGCGACGCAGCTTGAAAGCCTCGGTGTCCTGAGCCAGCGCGCGCGCAAGGGCCTGGCCGCCATGGCGCCAGTCATCGTGAACGACGGAAAAATTACGCCCCCCCGTCACGTCGCGCGGTTGTGCGAAACACCAATCGAGGCAGGCCTTGATATCCTCAATCGACGTGCCCGTTACCCTGCGCGCGACAAATTCTTTTGTCCGGTCGAAATTGTCGCCTGCGGCGTCGCCCGCCTGGATCGTCTGCTCATGAATCTTGGTCGCCACCCATCCGGTCCCGACGGCGACAGCCTGCATGTCGTCGCATTCATCGTGGATGAGTTCGCAGAATTTGACGAGCTGCAATTTACCCAGCGAATAGGCGCTATAGTTCGGAAAAGACCGGCTGATGGCGCCGCCAACAAGGAAGGCGACTTTGGCCATGCGGCCCTGAATGCGGAAAGGGGAGATGGCGTGCAACAAAGCAAGCTGCATCGGTCCATTGGCCGCGACGGACGCAAGCCACGCATCGCGGTCAGTGTCGAGAAATCTGCCGATGGGCGATAACTGGCCAACTGCCGAGATGAAGAGATCCCAAGCGACGTCCCTGCTTGTCATCTGCGCGGCGAGTTCCGACAGACCGCCGGCCCGAGAGAGGTCGCAGCGGATCAGCTTTATGCGCGAGTCTCTCGCCAGATACGCGATTCCAGTGCCGTCCCTGTAGGTTCCCGTAACTTCACAGCCCTCGTCAAGATACAGCCTCGCCAACGCGGATCCGATGTCGCTGGAGATGGCGGCTATAAACACCTGCCGAGGGATATTCGCCGACATCCGACCTTGTCCTGTTGATCCGCCCAAATGGCTCGAATGCCGCATTCACGAGCCCTATCTCCTTGCCCATTCCCTGAGAATAGTCAATATTCTCTCCGATCAAGCCACGCCAACAGGAGCAAATCGCCTTTGAAAGCCGCCGTCCTCTTCGAATGCGAAACGCCTCTCAGCATCCTGACCGATATTGACGTTCCTGAGCCGCAACGCGGTCAGGTCTTTGTCAAGCTCTCGCGTTCTGGCGTGTGCCACAGTCAGTTGATGGAAGCGCGTGGTCGGCGCGGGGCTGATCGCTATCTTCCTCATCTGCTTGGTCACGAAGGGGTGGGCAGGGTCGTTTCGATTGGCGAGGGGGTCACCAAGGTCGCGGTTGGAGAGCGGGTCGTCCTTGGATGGATCAAGGGGAGCGGCCTCGACGCTCCGGGTCCAAAATATAGATGGCGGGACAAAATTCTGAATGCTGGCGGCGTCACCACATTCAACACCCACGCAATCGTCTCGGAAAGTCGTTGCTATCGGCTGCCTGACGAGGTGCCCGACGATATCGCTGTTCTCCTGGGCTGCGCTGTGCCTACGGGCGCAGGTATCGTTCTGAACGAGATCAATCCCGAACCCGGGACAACCGCCGCAGTGTTCGGTATGGGCGGAATCGGCCTCATTGCGCTCATGACATTGCGAGCGCTGGGCTGCGCCCGCATCATCGCGGTCGATGTGGCGCCCGCGAAACTTGATGTCGCTCTATCATGCGGCGCCACGGATGTAGTCCATGCAGGGATGCAGGATCCGGTGGCCGCGATCTGCGAGATGACCGGTGGTCAGGGGGTCGATTACGCGGTCGACGCCGCAGGGCGCGCGCGCACCATCGAACAGGCGTTCGAAAGCGTCCGCAAATTCGGCGGGCTTTGCGTCTTCGCATCGCACCCGCCCGCAGGCGAGCTGATCAAGATTGACCCACATGATCTCATTAGTGGCAAACTGCTTCGAGGCAGCTGGGGTGGCGCTTCGAACCCCGAGCGCGATCTTCCTCGTTTTGTCGAAATGTACAGCGCTGGAAACTTGCCGCTGGAGCATTTGCTGCGTGAACGCTTCGCGCTCGAGGAGGTGAACGAAGCCCTTGAGGAGCTTGAACAGAAGCGCGCCTTTCGGCCCCTGATCGTTTTTCCTGATTAAACTTTAGTCGCGAGGCAGGGGTGGCCGGCATGGTCTGGCGCAGGGGCGACTCGAATTCGGACCGATCACATGCCGACCCTCA
>CAMDOY010000054.1 GCA_945903655.1 Rhizobium sp. Q54
AACCGGCGGCACAAGCTGCGCACGTTGGCCCCCTCGACCCCCGCCAGACAAACAAACTCCAGTCTCGAATCCATCGCAGACACCTCGCGAAACGGCATCCCGATCTCCTTTCTCTGAGATCGGAAAAGTGTCCACTATGTCTCCGAACAACTGTCCACTATGTCTCCGGTCTAAACACCCACAAGGGGGAGGGGAAACGGCAGGCATTTCTCCTCGATAATCCAGATCGTTAGCTGCATACCCTCCCCCCTGTGGGGAGGGTCGGCCGCGCCAGCGGACGGGGTGGGGGTCTGCGAATGCTGATCGCAAGCGCCTTTTACCCCACGGCCTAATGCCGACTGCCGACTGCCCAGACTCACATCTGCTCGTAAATGAGCTTCCCGTCAGCGGCCTTCTTCCAAATATAGACCACGTAATCCGCGTCCTTGCGGTCGCCCTTGGCGTTGTAGGACAGGGGGCCGAGGACGGTGTCGAAGGTGTCGCCGGAGTGGATGGCTTCCGCGACCTTCTTGGGGTCGAGGGACTTGGCCTTCTCCGCGCCCAGCTTGATCAATTGCACGGCCGCATAGCTGTAGAGCGTATAGGCCTCGGGGTTGATCTTCTTGGCCTCGAAGGCCTTCACCACGGCAGCGGCCTGGGGGCGACGGGTTGGGTCGGGGCCGAAGGTCATCAGCGAGCCTTCCACGCCCGGGCCGCCCACGGAGGCGAATTCGGCGGCTGCTATGCCATCGCCGCCCATCATCACGGCCTGCACGCCCTGATCGCGCATCTGGCGCACGATGAGCCCGCCTTCCGTATAGAGCCCGCCGAAATAGACGAGATCGGCGCCGGACTGCTTGATCTTCGAGACCACGGCCGCATAGTCCTTCTCGCCGGTGTTGACGCCTTCATAGAGCACTTCGGTCATGCCCTTGGCGTTCATGCCCTTCTTGGTCTCGTCGGCGAGGCCCTTTCCATAGGTCGTCTTGTCATGGACGATGGCGATCTTCTTGCCCGCCATCTTCGTCACAATGTAATCGGCGGCGACTGCGCCCTGCTGATCGTCGCGCCCACAGGTGCGGAACACGTTCCACAGCTTGCGCTCGGTGAAGGTGGGATTGGTGGAGGCGGGCGTGATCTGCAGGATGCCGTTCTCGTTGTAGACCTCGGACGAGGGGATCGAGACGCCGGAATTATAATTGCCGACCACGAATTTGATCCCGTCGCCGACGAACTTGTTGGCGATGGAGACGCCCTGCTTGGGATCGGAGACGTCGTCGCCAAGGCTCAGCGTGATCTTCTGACCGAGAATGCCCCCGGCGGCGTTGATGTCCGCGATGGCCTGATCGACGCCGTTCTTCATCTGCGCGCCCGTGGCGGCGCTGGGGCCGGTGATGGGACCGGCCATGCCCAGCTTCACCTGCGCCTGGGCTGCGCCCGCAAGACCAAGGCCCGCCGCAAGGACAAGGCCCGACAACCAGAGCTTGCTCATTCGAATCTCCATGACTACGCGAACCCCCCGTTCGCCATGGAGGGAAGATGAAGCTTTTTGCGCCTGCCGTGAAGGGGGGCTGAAGCGCAGACTTTACAACTTTTCGGGACGGGCGGGCTGAGGCGCCAGAAATGGGTATTGCAACCGCATCTGCCGCCCCCGGGTCAGGACGAAGCCAGCCGCCCCCATGGCCCAGAGCATCGCAAAAGTCATCCCCAACCCGCTCAGGCCCAGCAAGACCTCGCCCCAATCCCCCGCCAGGGCGCGGGCGATCAGGCGGGAGGCCGGAATCACCGGCACGCCAAACAGCGCCCAGCACAGGAAGCACGCCGCCGCCGCCAGCAGCAGCGTATAGGGGATCAGCCGCAAGGCGGGCTGCCATGTGCGCGCCAGCGCTCGTCCGGTCGCCATGGCCGCCGCCCCGCCCAGACACAGCACCAGCGCCAGCCAGATGACGACGTCAGCATCGAAGGCCCCCGCGAGATTGGCGCCCATCAGTGGCCCCCTTCCAGATAGGCGGCGCGCACCTCGGGCCTCGCCAGCAGCTCGCGCCCCGTGCCCGACAGGGTGACGCGCCCGTTGACCAGCACATAGGCGCGGTCAGCCAGCTTCAGGGCGTGGAAGGCGTTTTGCTCCACGAGAAACACCGTCAACCCCTCGCGCTTGTTCAGATCGCGAATCGTATCGAAGATCAGCTTCACCACCAGGGGCGCGAGGCCCAGCGAGGGCTCGTCCAGCAGCAGCAGACGCGGGCGGCTCATGAGGGCGCGGGCGATGGCGAGCATCTGCTGCTCGCCACCGGACAGCGTACCGCCCCGTTGCTGCGCCCGCTCCTTCAGACGCGGGAAGATGGTGAAGACGCGCTCCAGATCCTCGTTGAAATGCGCCGCGCCATTGATCGACGCGCCCATCTGCAGATTTTCATAAACGCTCATGCGTGCGAAGATGCGCCGCCCCTCCGGCGACTGGGCGATGCCCGCCCGGGCGATATCGTGGGGCGCCATCTGCGTGATGTCGCGACCATCGAAAATGATCTTGCCGCTGCGGGCGCGCGGAGAGCCGAAGATGGTCATCATCAGCGTAGACTTGCCCGCCCCATTGGCGCCGATCAGCGTGACGATCTCGCCCGCGTTGACCGCGATATCGACGCCCCTGAGGGCGATGATGTTGCCATAGTAGGTCTCGACGCCCTCGACGCTTAGCAACGGGGCGCTCATGGGCTCTCTCCCGCCATGCCTGCCATTTCGCTTTCGGCCTCCAGCACCTCCGCCTCGTCATCGACGCCGAGATAGGCGGCGATCACGCGCGGGTCCTCGCGCACCTCTTGCGGGGCGCCATCGGCGATCTTGCGGCCATAATCGAGCACGATCACATGATCGGAAACCTGCATCACCACGGACATGTCGTGTTCGATCAGCAGCACGGAGACGCCGTCCTCATCCCTGATGGAGCGCAACAGCGCAGTCAGTTCAGCGGACTCGCGCGGGTTCAGCCCTGCGGCGGGTTCGTCCAGGCACAGCAGCACAGGATCGGTGCACATGGCCCGGGCGATTTCGAGCCGCCGCTGGTCGCCATAGGGTAAAGCCCCTGCGGGATCATCGGCGCGCTCGAACAGGTTGATGCGCTCCAGCCAGCGCACGGCGCGGGCCACCGCCGCGCGTTCGGCGCGCTGGAAGCCAGGCGTGTTGAAGAGGCCGAAGAAGGTGAGGCCCGAAGCGCGCATGAGTTCGTTGTGCTGGGCCACGATGAGATTTTCGAGCACGGTCATGCCCGCGAAGAGGCGGATGTTCTGGAAGGTGCGGGCGACGCGGGCGCGGTGGGCGATCTCGTGATCGGCCATGCGCTCCAACAAAAAGAGTTCGCTGCCGCCCAGGGTAGCGAAGCGGCTGCCTGAACGCGTGAGCGCCTCGACAGCGGCAGGGCTTGCGGCGCCTTTGCGGGCCAGCGCGAGCCGCCCCTGCGTGGGCTTGTAGAAGCCCGTGATGCAGTTGAAGACGGTCGTCTTGCCCGCCCCATTGGGCCCGATCAGCGCCGTGATGTCGCCGCGCCCCACGCTCACATGAAAATCGCTCACGGCGGTCAGGCCGCCAAAGCGCATCGTGAGCCCTTCGACCTTCAAGAGCGGATCGCTCAACCATCGGCTCATCCCTGACCCTCCCTGACGAGGGCGCCCGCAACGGCGCGTTTTGTCTTCAGGAAGATGGAGGGCGTGCGCGAGGAGATGAGGCCGCGCGGTTTCCAGATCATCATCACGACCATGGCGAGGCCAAAGATCAGCATGCGATATTGCGCGGGATCGAAGCCTTCGCCGAAAATGCGCTTGAGGAAGTCGAGCTCGCGCAGGATCTCCGTGCCGCCGATCATGGCCACAGCCGCCAGCGCGACGCCGATCTGCGAGCCCATGCCGCCGAGCACGACGATGGCGAGGATGGTCGCGCTCTCGATGAAGGTGAAACTCTCGGGGCTGACGAAGTTCTGCCGCACGGCGAAGAAGGAGCCGGCAAAGCCGCCGAACATGGCGCCCAGCGCGAAGGCGGTGAGCTTGGTGTTCACGGTGTTGACGCCCAGCGACCGGCAGGCGATCTCATCCTCGCGCAGGGCCTCCCAGGCCCGGCCAATGGGCAGGGCGCGCAGGCGCAATGTCACCGCATTGGTGAGCAAGGCGAGGCACAAGATGAGGAAGTAGAGAAAGATGGTGCGATGGATGGGCGTGAATTCGAGCCCCATCATGGCGGCGAATCCATTGTCTGCCGCCGTGAAGGGCACGCCGAAGAAGGTGACGCGCGGGATCGAGGAAATGCCCGCATAGCCGTTGGAGAAATCGCTCCAGTTGATCAGCACCACGCGAATGATCTCGCCAAAGGCGAGCGTGACGATGGCGAGATAATCACCGCGCAGGCGCAGCACGGGAAAACCGAGAATCACGCCCCAGAAGGCCGCCAGCACCCCCGCCAGCGGCAGGCAGATCCAGAACGAAAGCCCATAGGTCGTGGACAGCAGCGCATAGGAATAGGCGCCCACCGCATAGAAGGCCACATAGCCCAGATCCAGCAGGCCCGCGAGGCCGACCACGATGTTCAGGCCCCAGCCCAGCATGACATAGATGAGGATCTGGACGCCGTAGTTGTTGATCCACTTGAGCGAGCCCTGCGGCCCCAGCCAGGCCAGCATGACGAAGGGGAAGACGAACAGCGCGACGATCCCCGCGATGGACATCAGGCGGCTGTGGTCCGGCCCCTCGACGTTGGGCTTTGCGACTGCTGCAGGCGTCTCGCGCAGGCGCGCATCCAGCGGAAAGGCGCCGATCAGCAGGGCGAGGCCAAAGGCCACAATGCCCGCACCATTGGCAGGCCCCACAGTCAGCGCCAGATGGGCGCCATAGACGCCGATCAGCGCGCCGGGAATGGCGACAGCCCGCGCACGCCAATCGCTCAAAAGACCCGCCAGCAGGCGCGCGCAGAACACCGCAACCACTGCGACAATCGCCCAGGACCAGCGCTGCTCCACAACGAGCCGGTTCTGCATGTCCTGCTCGGTGCGCAGGGCGAGAATGGGGAAGGAGAGGCCAAAGGTCACCAGCGCCGCAAAGCCCGCATCCACGAGGGCGCGGGCCATGTCCGGGCGTTGATGATCCTGCTGCGCGGCCACGATCAGACCTTCTCCACTTCGGGCTTGCCCAGCAGGCCTTGGGGCATGAAGATCAGCGTGATCGCGAGCACGGAGAAGGCCGCGACGTCCTTATAGTCCGAGGAGAAATAGGCCGCCCAGAAGGTCTCGATGAGTCCGATCAGGAGGCCGCCGATCACCGCTCCGGGCAGGGAGCCGATGCCCCCCAGCACCGCCGCCGTGAAGGCCTTGACCCCCGGGGTGAAGCCATCGGAAAAATTCACCACGCCATAGTAGAGCATGTAGAGCGTGCCCGCGACCGCCGCCAAGGCCGCGCCAATGACGAAGGTGAGGGAGATCGTGCGGTCCACGTCAATGCCCAGCAGCGCCGCCATCTTCCGATCCTGCTCGCAGGCCCGTTGCGCCCGCCCCAGCGCGGTCTTCTGCACCACGAACCAGAAGGCCAGCAGCAGCACCGCCGTCACCGCCATGATGAGGATCTGCTTGTAGGAGAGGGTGACGCTGAGGGGGCCATCGGTCAGGCGAATCAGATCGGTGAACATGGGCGGCACGGGCTTGTTGCGCGGCCCCTGCACCACCTGCACGAAATTCGACAGGAAGATCGACATGCCGATGGCCGAAATCAGCGGCGCCAGCCGGAACGAGCCCCGCAAAGGCCGATAGGCCACCCGCTCGATGGCCCAGTTCCACAGGGCCGTGCAGGCCATGGCCGCCACCAGCACGATCAGGAAGGCGACGGGCATGGAGGCGAGGCCCAGCAACTGGGTCAGGGCCAGAAAGATGATCAGGGCGATGAAGGCGGAGAGCATGAACACATCGCCATGGGCGAAATTGACCATGCCGATGATGCCGAAGACCATGGTGTAGCCAATGGCGATCAACCCATAGATCGAGCCCAGGGTCAGCCCGTTGATGAGTTGCTGGAGAAAGTTTTCCATTAAAGCGCAGGCGCTCCTGAATCGGGTGATCTCGCCAGACCGAATCTCAGGATAGCAACAGTTGACGGGAAGGGCGAATGGGGGGTCAGGTTGGGGGGCCTGGCTGAACCACCTTCGGGCCAGACTCCGTCAAAACCATCCCCGTGGCGCGATCTACAGCCTCAACGCGAATTTGAAGATCGAGTGCATAAGCGACCTCGGCGATGGTTCCGACCGTCCAGTTGGGCGCATTGCCGGAAAACCAGCGCGAGACTTCGCCCGTGTTCCTGCCAAGAGCCTTGGCGAGTTCGCTGAGCGGGTATTTGCCATGTTTGCGCTTTTCCATGATCGCAGCCCAGAAAAGGCTAGCGAATTGGGCGCGGATCATCGCCCGATCAAAGGCGCGCACCCTACGAGAGGCAGCTCTATTCTTTACGTTCGTCAACCACATGCGACGCTCCCACAGAGGAACCTTCACCCGCCCAATCCCGTTCAGCCCCGCTCAAGCCGGGTGACCGAACTCCACCTTAGCAACATTTCCATCCCCTCCCAACCGCACCCGACTTGCGCCAAAGCCTCCGGCGTTGCATCTAGAAGGGAAGGCGCCTTCAGAGCGGCGCCGGGTGATGGCTCTGAGGCCCAAACGAGGACAATGCACATGGCGATGACGATGAAGGGGGAGGTCTCCCTCCCCGCCGACCGGCAGACAGTCTGGGAAAAGCTCAACGACACCGAGGTCCTGAAGGCCTGCATTCCCGGCTGCCAGACCCTTGAGCAAACGGGCGAGAACGCCCTTTCTGCGGTGGTGAAGGTCAAGGTTGGGCCGGTTTCGGCCACCTTCAAGGGCAATGTGGAGCTGAGCGACCTTGATCCCCCGAATGGCTACCGCATCTCGGGCTCGGGCGAAGGCGGCATCGCGGGCTTCGCCAAGGGCGGCGCCAATGTGCGCCTGACCGACATCGAGGGTGGCGGCACCCTTCTGACCTATGATGTGGAAGCCAATGTGGGTGGCAAGATCGCCCAGCTCGGCGCCCGTCTCATCGACGGCGTGGCCAAGAAGAACGCCGATCAGTTCTTCGCCACCTTCGCGCAGGTCTGCGGCGCGCCTTCCGCCTAGAGATCGCAGCGCGCGGCGTGGTGCTGGGCGATGACCCAGCCCCCGTCGCGCGCGACGATCACCCAGGTGAGGCGATAGAGACGGGCTTCGGCCACGAATCGAAACCGCCAGAACCCGGCGGTGGCGAAAGCGCCGAGGGCGATCCCCACCAGTTCCGGCTCTTCAAAGGCCTCTAGCGAAACGTCGGGCGAAAGCCCCGCGAAATAGGTCCGCACGCCCGCATGGCCGCGAAAAAGCTCCGGCGTGGACCCAAAAAACAGCACATCGGGCGCATAGAGGGCGGCGAGCCCATCAAGGTCACGCGCGGCGAAGGCCGCGGCCCAGCGCGTCCGCAAATGCCCGGCGATCCGGGGTTCCTCGCTCATATCCATGGCTGCGCCTCCCCCTGCTTGATGGCCTTCCAGCGTTCCACGCCCGGGCGCGAGGGGCAAGATCACGTCCGCCCCTCTTTTTTGTCGTCCCGTCCAAGCAAGTGCTTGCTTGACGCGGCCCGCTTGGCATATCAGATTTGCTCCAGTTTATGTCTTTGGAGGGAATGCCCATGACCGCCGTGTCCATGACGGTAAACGGCCAGCACGTCAGCGCAGAGATCGATCCGCGCACCCTGCTGGTTCAGTTTCTGCGCGAAGAGCTTCGCATGACAGGCACCCACGTGGGTTGCGACACCAGCCAGTGCGGCTGCTGCGTGGTCCATGTGAACGGCGACGCCGTGAAATCCTGCACCACCCTCGCCCTCACCTGCGACGGCGCCTCCGTCACGACCATCGAGGGTCTGGCCAAGGGCGACGAGCTGCATCCCATGCAGGCCGCCTTCCGCGAGAACCATGGCCTGCAATGCGGCTTCTGCACCCCAGGCATGATCATGACCGCCGTGGAGCTGGTGAGCCGCAAGGGGACCAACCTCGACGAGCACACGATCCGCGAGGAGCTCGAGGGCAACCTGTGCCGCTGCACCGGTTATCATAACATCGTGAAGGCCATCGCCGCCGGCGCCCAGGCCATGGGAACGGCTGCGGAATAGGCACGCCAAGGGGCCGCGCTGCTTTTCGGCGCGGCCTGCCACCATAAATTTCAGGGAGCCGAGACGATGAGCGCGACAGGCATTGGCGCATCCGTTCGCCGCAAGGAAGATTTCCGGTTCATCACTGGCAAGGGCCGCTACACCGACGACATCAATCGTCATGGGCAGGCCCATGCCTTCTTCATCCGCTCCCCCCACGCCCACGCCACGATCAACGGGATCGACGCCTCCGCCGCCCGCAAGATGAAGGGCGTACTCGCCGTCTTCACCGGCGACGACCTCGCCGCCGACAAGGTGGGCGGCCTGATTTGCGGCTGGATGATCCATTCCAAGGATGGCTCGCCCATGAAAGCGGGCGCCCATCCCGCCCTCGCCCAGGGCAAGGTGCGCTATGTGGGCGACCATGTAGCCGTCGTCATCGCCGACACCTATGCGATCGCGCGCGAGGCGGCGGAGAAGGTCGTGGTCGATTACGACGTGCTGCCCGCCATTGTGGACACCGCCACGGCGGCCGCGACCGGCGCGCCTGTGCTGCATGACGTGGCGCCGAACAACACCGTCTATGACTGGAAGCTTGGCGACAAGGACGCGACGGACGCGGCCTTCGCCAGGGCCAAACATGTGACGACGCTGGAAATCGTCAACAACCGTCTCGCGCCCAACCCCATGGAGCCGCGCGCGGCTGTAGGCGAATATGACGAGGGCTCGGAATCCTTCACCCTCTACACCACCAGCCAGAACCCCCATGTGGCCCGGCTGGTGCTCTCCGCCTTCATCGGCATCGCGCCCGAGCATAAATTGCGCGTGGTGGCGCCGGATGTGGGCGGCGGCTTCGGCTCCAAGATCTTCATCTATGCGGAAGAGACCATCTGCGTCTGGGCCGCCAAGAAAGTGCGCCGCCCGGTGAAGTGGACGTCAGACCGCACGGAGGCCTTCCTCAGCGACGCCCATGGCCGCGACCATGTGACCCATGCGCAGCTCGCCATGGACGAGACGGGCAAGATCCTGGGCCTTCGGGTGAAGACAACAGCCAATCTTGGCGCCTATCTCTCCACCTTCTCTTCGGCGGTGCCGACCTATCTCTATGCGCCGCTGCTGTCGGGCCAATATAACATTCCCGCCATTTATGCGGAGGTTGATGGGGTTTACACCAACACCGCGCCGGTCGACGCCTATCGCGGCGCGGGCCGTCCGGAGGCGACCTTCGTGGTGGAGCGGCTGATGGAAGTCGCCGCGCGCGAAATCGGCCGTGACCCCGCCGATTTCCGCCGTCAAAACTTCGTGACCCAGTTCCCCCATCAGACGCCCGTCATCATGTGCTACGACGGCGGCGATTATCCGCAGGCCCTCGACAAGGCGCTGGAGCTGGCGGACTACGCCAATATCAGCAAGCGCAAGGCTGAATCCGCGCGCAAGGGCCTGCTGCGCGGTATCGGAATCTCCGCCTATATCGAGGCCTGCGGCATCGCCCCCTCGGCCGCCGTGGGCTCGCTGGGCGCCGGCGTCGGCCTCTGGGAGAGCGCGGAAATTCGCGTGAACCCCGTTGGCACGGTGGAGGTTCTCACGGGCTCCCACGCCCACGGGCAGGGCCACGAGACGACCTTCGCGCAGCTGGTCTCCGACCGCCTCGGCATCTCCATCGACAATGTCGCCATCATCCATGGCGACACTGACAAGGTGCAGATGGGCATGGGCACCTATGGCTCGCGCTCGGGCGCGGTGGGCATGTCGGCCATCGTCAAGGCGCTCGACAAGATCGAGGCCAAGGCGAAGAAGGTGGCTGGCCATGTGCTCGAGGCCTCGCCTGACGACATCGAGTTCAAGGACGGCAAATTCTCCGTCAAGGGCACGGACAAGGAGATCGATTTCGCATCGCTCGCCCTGCAGGCCTATATCGCGCACAAATTCTCCGGCCAGGAACTTGAGCCCGGCCTGAAGGAGGGCGCCTTCTACGATCCCACCAACTTCACCTTCCCCGCAGGCGTCCATATCTGCGAGCTGGAGATCGACCCCCAGACCGGGATCGTGACCATCGACAAATGGACGGCGGTGGACGATTTCGGCAATCTCATCAATCCGATGATCGTCGAGGGCCAGGTCCACGGCGGCATCGCCCAGGGCATCGGGCAGGCGCTGTTCGAGGGCGTCGTCTATAACAAGGACGGGCAGCTTCTCACGGCGAGCTATATGGACTATCAAATGCCACGCGCAGGCGATTTGCTGTCCTATGACATCGCGGTCACCAATACGCCCTGCCCCTCCAACCCCCTTGGCATCAAGGGCTGCGGCGAGGCCGGCGCCATCGCGGCGCCCCCCGCCGTCGTGAACGCACTGACCGACGCTGTCGGCCATGAGGATGTGCCCATGCCCGCGACGCCGCAAGTGCTGTGGCGGGCCGCCCAACGCGCCGTCCTCAAGGCGGCGGCGGAGTAATTCCCCGGCGCAAGCCGGACCCTTTCTCGCCGGTTTTCCGGCGGATCTGATGGAGACGACGATGTATGAATTCGCTTATCACCGGCCCGGCTCCGTCGCAGAGGCCGCCAAGCTCGCGGGCGATCACACCGACGGCAAGCTGCTCGCGGGCGGGCAGACCCTTCTACCGACCATGAAGCAGCGCCTGGCTGGCCCCTCTGATATCATCGACCTCTCGCGCCTTGACGATCTGCGCGGGATTTCGGTGAAGGACGGCGTGGTCACCATCAAGGCCCTCACCCGCCATGCAGCCGTCGCGACCTCCGCCGAGGTCAAGGCCGCCATCCCCGCCCTCGCGGAGCTGGCTGGCATGATCGGCGACCCCGCCGTGCGCAACAAGGGCACCATCGGCGGCTCCGTCGCCAACAATGATCCGGCGGCGGATTATCCCTCCGCCTGCCTGGCCCTGGGCGCCACGATCACCACCAACAAGCGCGCCATCAAGGCGGACGACTTCTTCCAGGGCATGTTCGAGACGGCGCTGGAAGAGGGCGAGATCATCACCAGCATCTCCTTCCCTGTGCCGGAGAAGGCGAACTATCAGAAGTTCCGCAACCCCGCCTCGCGCTATGCGCTGGTGGGCGTGTTCGTGGCCAAGACCGCCGGCCATGTGCGCGTGGCGGTGACGGGCGCTGGCGCCAGCGGCGTGTTCCGCGTGAGGGATTTCGAGGCGGCGCTGGAAGCCAACTTCGCCCCCGCCGCCCTCGACGGCAAGAGCGTCTCCGCCTCCGGCCTCAACTCCGACATTCACGCGGACGCCGAATACCGCGCCCATCTGATCACGGTCATGGCCAAGCGGGCTGTGGCGGCGGCTGGTTGAGCTGAGGCGTGTGACAGACATAAGCCCCGGAGCCGAAAGGGTCCGGGGTTTTTTCGTTGAGGGTCCCGTGGAAGGTGCAGAACCCAGCCGACGGCGGCGCCTCCATTGCTTCGAGCCCGCTCAACTGGCATGTTCAGCCGTGCTTATGGCTCACGGTTTTCCGCGACGATTTTGACGAAAAGGCGCCTTCTGCGTGACCCAACTCCCCACTTCCCAAATCCCCACCTCCATCGACGAAACGCTCGACCTCCTCGCCAAGGCCAACTATGTGGCCGACCGCACGCTGGCGACTGTGCTGTTCCTGTCCCTGCGCCTGCAAAGGCCGCTCTTCCTCGAAGGGGAGGCCGGGGTCGGCAAGACGGAGATCGCCAAGGTGCTCTCCTCGGCGCTGGGCCGCCCGCTCATCCGCCTGCAATGCTACGAGGGTCTGGATGTGTCCTCGGCGGTCTATGAGTGGAACTACGCCCAGCAGATGATGGCGATCCGCCTCGCCGAAGCCTCCGGCGAGACCGACCGCAGCCGCCTCGAACACGACATCTTCTCCGAGCGCTATCTGGTGAAGCGCGCCCTGCTGCGCGCGCTGGAGCCTTCTACCGAAGGTGCGCCCATCCTCCTCATCGACGAACTCGACCGCACGGACGAGGCCTTCGAGGCCTTCCTGCTGGAGGTGCTGTCGGATTATCAGATCACGATCCCCGAGCTTGGCACCATCCGCGCCGAGCATCCCCCCATCGTCATCATCACCTCCAACCGCACCCGCGAGATCCACGACGCCCTTAAGCGCCGCTGCCTCTATCACTGGATCGACTATCCCGATGAGGAGCGCGAGCGCGCCATTCTGCGCGCCAAGGCGCCAAATGCGCCCGAGCGCCTGACGCAGGAGCTGGTCGCCTTCGTGCAAAAATTACGCAAGCAGGATCTCTTCAAGCAGCCGGGCGTCGCCGAGACGCTGGACTGGGCCACCGCCCTCACCGAACTCGACGCGGTGGCGCTCGACCCCGCGCAGGTCTCCGATACTCTGGGCGTGCTGCTGAAATATCAGGACGATATCGCGCGCATGCAGGGCACGAAGGCGCAGGATCTCATTGACGAAGTGCGCGCAGAACTGCGGGCTGTCTGACATGGACGACGCCCCTCCCGCAGGCACGGGCCGCCTTGCCCAGAACATCCTCTATTTCGCCCGCGCGCTGCGGGCGGCGGGGTTGCCTGTGGGTCCAGGCGCGACGCTCGACGCCGTGCGCGCGGTGGAGGTGGCGGGCATCGGCGACCGCGAGGATTTTCGCGCCACCCTGCACGCGATCCTCGTGAAGAAGCACGAGCATGATCTGATCTTCCATCAGGCCTTCGACATTTTCTGGCGCAAGCGCGGCTTCCTCGACAAGCTGCTGGCCATGCTCTCGCCGGTGGCCGAGCCCGCCAATCCCGAAAAGGCCAAGGCGCCGCCGGGCGCCTCGCGCGTGTCCGACGCCATGTTCAAACGCGAAGACAAGAAGCAGGAAAAGCCGCAGGTGGAGCTGGATTACCGGCTCACCATGTCGGAACAAGAGGTGCTGCAGCGCAAGGACTTCGCGCAGATGAGCGCGGAGGAGATCGCCCGCGCCAAGGCCGCCATTTCGAAGATGCGCATGGACCGCGACGAGCTGCGCACCCGCCGTTTTGCGCCAGACCCCAGGGGATCGCGCATCGACCCGCGCCGCAGCTTCCGCCGGTCCCTGCGGGCGGGGGGCGCCTCCATCGAGCTGGCGTTTCGCGCCCCCGCCGTGCGCCGCCCGCCCATCGTCGCCATCTGCGACATCTCCGGCTCCATGAGCGATTACACCCGCGTCTTCCTGCATTTTCTCCATGCGCTGGGCGAAGAGCGCGGGCGGGTGCATACCTTCCTCTTCGGCACGCGCCTCACCAATGTCACGCGCTCGCTCCGCCACAAGGACCCGGACGAGGCGCTGGCCGCCTGCACGGCCCATGTGGAGGACTGGTCGGGCGGCACGCGCATTGGCGCCACCCTGCACGAATTCAACCGCCTGTGGTCGCGAAGGGTGCTGGGCCAGGGCGCCAGCGTGCTGCTCTTCACCGATGGGCTGGAGCGCGACGGGAGCGAGGAGCTTGGCCGCGAGATGGAGCGCCTGCACAAGAGTTGCCGGCGCCTCATCTGGCTCAACCCCCTGCTGCGCTATGACCGTTTCGAGCCGCGCGCCCAGGGCATCCGCGCCATCCTGCCCCATGTGGACGAGTTCCGCCCGGTCCATAACCTCGCCTCCATCGCCGATCTCGTGGGCGCCCTGTCGGGCGAGGCGCGGGCCGCCAGCACGGACCCGAGGCTCTGGCTGCGGCGCACCGGCTAAGATCATTGTGCCCCGGCCAGCGCGGGCCTATATTCGCGCCACGTTTCCAAACCAATTGGGAGGCTCCATGCTCGCCAGCGACGACGACATTCTCAGCCGGGCCGAGGCCTGGAAAGGGTCCGGCAAGGGCGTGGCCATCGCCACGGTCATCGAGACCTGGGGCTCGGCGCCCCGCCCCGTGGGCAGCCATCTGGTCATCGACGAGGACGGCAATTTTCTGGGCTCGGTCTCCGGCGGCTGCGTCGAGGGCGCAGTCGTGGCGGAAGCCGCCGAAGTGATCGCAGACGGCAAGCCCCGCACCATCGAATTTGGCGTGGCGGACGAAACCGCCTGGCGGGTTGGCCTGTCCTGCGGCGGCCGCATTCGCGTCTTTGTCGAACGGGTGGACTGATGCGGTTAGAACTCCTCAAGACCCTCAATGAAGAACGCGCCGCCCGCCGCGCCGCCGTACTCATCACCGACACGCAAACGGGCGAGCAACGCCTTGTGAAGGGCGGCGAGATCGCGGGCGATCCGCTCGCCGAGCAGCTCGACGGCGCCCTGCGCATGGGCAAGAGCCGCAGCGTGGAGGTGGACGGGCGGGGCTATTTCCTCACGGTGC
>CAMDOY010000055.1 GCA_945903655.1 Rhizobium sp. Q54
TGACCCAGCACCCGGCCAGATGACACAAAGCCATCGGCCAGCAAGGCTCGCGACCCGGGCGGCTTCACCTCGTTACGGTGGGCGGCATCATCCAGGAATCCCGGGCGGCATCAAATCGGTATGCCTGGGCGGCATCGCAGGAATCCGCACTTCAAGAATACCGTTTGGTCCGGTCGTGTCTGCGTAACCCGCATCAGAACCACCCCGCCATGTCAGCGTTACGATCCTGAATGGGGATGCATGCAAAGGCCAAGCTCGATCTTTGCATCAAAAAATCAAGAAACATGAAGGGTTTCAGCCTCGCGTCAGGCCTTCAGGGCTGATGGGACGGTTGTGTTCGCTAAACCAAAGGGTTCCAGACAGATGTGACGGCGCGGCATGCGGCGCCTCAAGCCCTTCGCTGAACGAAGAGAATCGTGAAAACAGCTATCGGTCGAGGTCGTGCATAGGTCAAACAAGCGCGCTTTATTTTGGAACGACTGCCTTCTTTGCGCGTTCAACGAGTTGGGGTGGCGTCAAGTAAGCAGCGGTCAATATTTTCGTGACCTCGTCGCCGCTGATTGGGGATACTTCAAGACCCACTTTCTCAGCTTCCTGAACAAAAAGCGGATCATTCAGCGTAGCCATGAAACCCCTGCGTAAAGCTGAAATTCTATCAGCCGACACACCCGGAGGCGCTGCGAAAGGGAATGCGACTTCCTGCCTTGAAAAAATCAACTCCATGACCTTTTTGTCGTCAGGGTCGGTCACGAAGTCGAGCGCAAGTGGCTTGTCCTGATAGTCAGCATGCTTTCGGAGCGAGATCTGAAGGATAATGTCGATCTTCCTGTCTTTAAGCCAGTGCGGTCGGGTCGACCTCAGGGTGGAAATGGACGATCCGCCCATGCCATCGACTTCATTGCGCTCAATGGCGAGCATGAAGTCGCCTGATCCCTGATATCCCGTAACCACCTTCATCTTCGTCCCCAGCAAGGCGTTGAGAACAAATGGGTAGACGGCGCTATCGGCGCTATGGCCGCTGGCGGGGACAACCATTTCGCGTGTCCGGAGATCCTCGATCGTTCGGAAATTTTTCTCGATGCGTGCGAATACAACGCTCACTTCTGAAGCCGGGCTTCCTAACCAGTTCAGCTTCAACGCCTCGAATTGAACGCCGGTCATATCAAACAGCGGCTGTGTCGGAACGCTGCGTGAAAATGTGCCGAATTGCGTACCGTCTTTTGGCGCGTTGTTGAAGATGTAGTTCGCTGCGGTCATGGAACCAGCGCCGGGCATGTTGCGTACGACGAAAGCAGGTTCGCCAGGCATATGTTTACCCATGTGGCGAGCCAGAGTTCGCGCGTATACATCATAGCCGCCGCCAACACCGAAACCTACGATGATCGTTACAGGGTTTGCCCGATAAAAATCGGCAAGCGTGTCAGCACGCGCGTAGGGGTTGGATGAAATGAGCGAACACGACCACAAAGCCGCCGCAGTCAACACTTGTTTCCACATTTTCGCCTGCCTTGTTCAGTAAAAAATACATCATAACGCGGCGCTGGCAAGCGTGTCGCCCGGTTATCTCAGCGCCAACGGCGGAACAAATGCGTGAAGCTCAGATAAAGCGCCGCATGCTTGGTGTTAGGCCTCATTTCATCTTTCTCCTGCGCGGGCACGACCTTTCTTGTTCCGGCATGGCGAGCCATCGGCAAATGCAGGCGGGGGCGAGGGGAAGTCGCTCGCATCAGACAGGTCTCGACCCTGATCCAATTGGCGAGAACGCTGAAGGGGCAGTCGTGGGGGTGGCGGAGGTCTGACGTCCGGCGCCCGCTCGCACCCCATACGTCTGTCCCAGACGTCGCGGCTTTCGGATGGCGGGTGCGACGAAAAAGCGATGCGATCAATTGCGTGGTGAAAGCGCTCGCGTCCATCATTCACAGACGTTGGCGAAAGCCTCAGCGCGGCGTTCCCTCGCCACCACTGAGGATCCGTGCCATGGCCCAGCCTGGGGCTCCGGACCGGATGTAGAAGGTCCATATAGCGCCCTTGCCGCCCTTGATTTGAGAGATGGGAAGCACGTCGAGCGCCGATTTCTCCAGATTGTTGATGAGATCCACCAACAAAAGCTCGTCGCCCTGTTTGCCATGAATCGCGGCAAGGCGGGTCTGGATGTCGATGTCCCTGAGCTCCACATCGCCCCAGGTCGCGACGATGACCTTGTCGGCGCCAATTTGCTTGACCATGCGACGCGGCTCCAGCGCGAAACGCTTCGAGTGAGCGGCGATCACCTCATCGGCCGATTTTTCGGTCATCGGGATGTTGTCGAATTTTTGGCTCAGCAACTGAAGCCGTTCGTGATGATCCAGAAAGAGGGACATGGAAGCCGAGACCTGCTTCCATTCCTTTTTCTTGCGACATTCCCGATCAGCGCCGCTCCATGGGCTGGGACTGCAGTTAAACCGCTCCAGCTCCTCCGCACCGATTTGCGCTCCCAGCGTAAAGCCCTCGATGGCGAAGGTTTGCGCCCGCGCGAGGGCTGGAGCCGAGAGAGAGAGGCCGATGGTCAGCAGCAGAAGGCGGCGGGTGCGGCGCATCGAATCTCTCGATAAAAGACGAAAAAGGCCAGAGATTCATGCTTAGCACCGCCCAATAAGCGGAGCAAACCCGGCGTCCTGTTCTCAAGTTATGTTTATGTTGCAAGATGAGAGCAACTCCTTTCCCTTGCCCTATTCGATGGCGGCAAAAGACGTCAGGCGGGTTTTGCGGCATCGACTTTCACCCACCCGTTCAAAGTGCTGACCTGAGCGGCGCTGACCCGTCGCCACCTGCATCATGGCCGCGTTCAGGCCGGAGTGGCGAAGATGAGCCTGCGGCAGCGCGAACTAGAAATTTTAAAAACTCCGATTTTTCGGATATTTGGAGAAAAATATGAATTAAATATTGAAAAGATGAAGGTGTACTCGCAGTATTGAAAGCAAAAAAATATTAAAAATGAACCTGGAGCATAACTGTATTTAGTATTATGAGATTTAATCTGTATTAGTATGAAGATATGCTATTGAATTGAAATAAAAATTTACGACTCGGGCTATAAAAAGTTGCATCTCTTGAAACAGGAGCAACCCATGCGTCCAACCCCTAAATTATACGTCGCTCTCATCGCGTCTACGCTCGCGCTATCCGCTGGACTCGCTGACGCCGCGACGGTCACATCGACCCTTGCGGTGTCCGCCGCCGTCAACACGGTCTGCGTGGTCAACAGCGTCGGCGCCATGGCCTTTGGCGCTTATACTGGCGTCGTTCATCTCAAGAGCTTCGGCGCGGTTGGCAAGATCCACATCAATCTCGGTGACCGCGACTGCTCTGCGATGATTGTGCGTCAGAGCGTCTCCGGCGCCGCGCCCGGGAGCGTCTTCACATGCGGATAATGCAAGCCCACGCGTCGGTTCTGCGTCTCTCCGCGCTCCTCATCGCCGGTGTTCTGCCTCCCCAACAGGAGGCTCTTGCTGCGAATCCGACCGCCAGTTGCACGATCACCGGCGGTACGCTCGCCTTCGGATCGATCAACGTCCTCACAGGCGCCAGCGTCAATAGCACGGCGAACATCGGGATCAGTTGCAAGCTGGGCGGCGGCGGCAGGTCAGCCTATGTTTGTTTGAACCTGGATGGCGGGACAGTCACCTCGACAACCAACCGCGCTCTGGTCAACGGCTCCAACAAGCTTCTCGTCGAATTATATACGGATGCGAATAGAACAGTCGTCTTCGGCAGTTCCTCCTCGCCAACCTACGGGTCTGGAGGACTGCTTGTCGTGATGCCAACAGTTGCGGCGGATGGCACGACAACCGCCAATGTGACGGTTTATGGACGTGTGCTGGCCTCCCAGCAGTCGGTCCCCGCCGGGACCAGCGGCACGCTTTATTCGAATGATTTTACGCAAACCGCGACATCATGGTCGGACAGGAATCCCGCCACCTGCGGCTCAGGCGGAGGAAACACAACCAACACTTATTCCCTGCTTGCAAACGCCACAGTGACCCCGCAATGCAGCGTCAATTCGCCAAACACCCTTAACTTTGGCTCGGTTGTGAGCCTTGGGGCGGTGATAGACGCACAAACGACACTTAGCGTTTCCTGCAGCAATCAACTGGCCTATACGGTTGGTCTTTCCAGCGCATCGGGATCAAGCCCCACGAATCTCAAGATGGCTTTCGGAGCAAACAAACTCACCTATGCGGTTTATCAGAACAGCGCCCGCACGACGGGCTGGGGTAATGTCTCGGGCCAATGGGTTGCAGGAACGGGTACGGCGTCAAGCCAGTCCCTTACGGTTTACGGCAGGCTGCCCATCCAGACTCTGCCACCAGCGGGAACCTATACGGACACGATTTCCGTCACCGTCACATACTGAATGACGCTGGCGGCGCCAGTCTGCGAGTGCGCAAGCGCACTCGGTCTTCTTATTTTGACCGCGTCAATATTTTTGATGGTTACTAAAGCAGGGCGACCTCTCTTTGAGAACGCCCTGCGTGGGCCAAGCAAACCTTGCCAAACAGAAGAGATCCCAAGTCAAAGCAAAGCGGAGCGAGCGCGCCAGCTTTACTGGAGCGCCCCGGCCTTCTGGATCGCCTCCCAGATTTTCGTCGGCGTCGCGGGCATCATGATGTTGCGAACGCCAAGCGGCGCCAGCGCATCATTGACTGCATTCATCACTGCTGGCAGGGCGCCGACCGTGCCGCATTCGCCCGCGCCCTTCACGCCGAGCGGGTTGGTCTTGGTGGGGATGGGATTGCGGTCGATCTCGATGCGCGAAAAAACATCCGCATGGGGCATGGCGTAATCCATGAAGGAACCAGACAGCATCTGGCCATTGTCCGGATCATAAACGATCTGCTCCATCAGGGCCTGCCCGGCCGCCTGGGCGATGCCGCCGAGCACCTGACCATCGACCAGCATGGGATTGAGTTCGACGCCGACGTCATGCACCGCCGCATAGCGATCAATCGTCACGACGCCGGTTTCGGGGTCGATCTCCACCTCGCAGATATGGCTGGAATTGGGGAGATTGCCCGAATCGGGCGACCAGGTGGCGGTTTCATAAAGACCGATCTCGATATCCGGCGGCAGACGCGCGGGATTGAAGGCGATCTTCACCACTTCGGGGAAATCGACGCCATGGTCGGTGCCCGAAACGCTGAAGCGGCCATTGTCGAAGGTCACGTCATTCACATTGGCCTCAAGCACATGGGCGGCGATGCGCTTGCCCTTGGCGATCACCTTTTCGACGGCCTTGAAGACCACGGTGCCGCCGATGGTGGCGGTGCGCGCGGCGCCGGTGCCAGTGCCCCACGACAGCTTGTCCGTGTCGCCCTCGATGACGCGGATCATCTCGGAATCGAGGCCCAGCTTGTCGCTGACGATCTGGGTGTAGATGGTCTCATGGCTCTGACCGCCAGCGGTGGAGCCCACGAGAATCGTCAGGTGTCCATCCGGATCAAAGCGCAGTTCTGCGGCCTCGGGCGAGGGACCGGCGGAGGGGTCGATGCTGCTCGAGACGCCCACGCCGCGCAGCAGGCCGCGCTTGCGCGATTCCTCCTTTCGGGCGGCGACCCCGGCGTAATCTGACCTGACCAGAGCCTTTTCCAGCAGCGCCGGGAAATCTCCGCAATCATAGACCTCGCCGACCACCGACTTGTAGGGCATGGCGGAGGCCGGGATCAGGTTGCGGCGACGGATCTCCGCCGGATCCATGCCAAGGTCCCGCGCGGCCATATCGACGAGACGCTCGATCACATAGGCGCTCGGTGCGCCGCCGGGGGCGCGATAGTTCGACACCGGCAAGGTGTTGGTGAAGACAGCCGCCGCCTCAGCGAAAACGGCGGGGATCACATAGGGGCCCGCGGTGTCCTTGATGATGTTGCCGGTGGAGAGGAAGCCCAGCATGGAGATATAGGCGCCGATGTTGTTGCGTGACGAGAAACGCATGCCCAGGAACTTGCCGTCCTGATCGACAGCCAACCCCGCATCGACCACCATGTCGCGCCCCTGATCGTCGGCGACGAGGGCCTCGCTGCGCTCGCAGGCCCATTTGACGGGCCTTCCCACCTTCTTCGAAGCCCAGGCGACGACGGGGACTTCCGGATAGAGGCCGCCCTTCATGCCGTAGCTGCCGCCGACATCGCCCGCGATCAGGGAAATGCGCTGCTCAGGAACGTCGAAGACATATTGCGACAGCATGGAGCGCCAGACATAGGGGCGCTGGTGGCAGGCGTAGATGGTGAAATGTTCGCGGCCCCGGTCATAGGTGGCGCAGACGGCGCGCGGCTCCATGGTGTTGGCCGCGACGCGGCTCACCACGAAACGGTCCTCGACCACCACATGGGCTTGCGCGAAGGCCTTGTCGGCCGCCTCCTTGTCGCCCTTGACCGCATAGACCGGCTCGTTGTTGGCGCATTCGTCCCAGACCAACGGCGCCCCGGGCAGATTGGCGGTCGCGGTCTCCAGCTGGATGGGCAGCAGATCGTAGTCGACCTCGACGGCCTCGGCTGCATCCTTGGCTTGAGCAATGCTTTCGGCCACGACCACTGCGATGGGCTGCCCGACATGGCGCACCCGGTCGCGGGTAAGGCCTGGGCGCGGGGGCCGGAACATGGGCGAGCCATCGCGGCGCTTGGCCGGATTGGCGCCGCGCACATCGCCGAGGCCCTCAGCCGCATAGTCCTCGCCGGTCAGTACCGCCAGAACCCCGGGCATCTGGCGGGCCGCTGTGGCGTCAACGCGCAGCAGCTGCGCATGGGCGTGGGGTGAGCGCAGGAACACGGCGTAGGTCTGCCGGTCCAGGAAAATATCGTCAGTGAAGCGGCCCTGCCCCTGCAGAAGGCGGGGCGCCTCCACCTGAAGAACCGGTTGACTGATGGAATAACGCGCCATTTGCTTGTCGCCCTTTTTGAGATCTCTGCGTGATTATGGAAAAAAGGATCCCACTAGGCAATGCCGGGTTTTCATCTGCGCCTTGCCCCGGGCTCCCCCTCAGACCGCCGTTCAGGCGCCGCGAACGATATCAATCATGGCTGAAGGATCGGTTGGTGGTTCATCGCCGCGCCAGGCCACATGTCCATCAGGGCGCACGAGACAAAAGCGCTGTTCATAGGCCGCAGCAGCCGACGCCTCCTCGATGAATTGAACGCTCAAGGGCACGCCGCGCTCCCGCGCTGCTTCGGTCAGTTGTGCGCAATCGTCCGGGGCGCCGCCGAAACAGAGCAGCGCAAATCCGCGTCCAAACAAATCGAGCGTCGAGCGCCCATCGGCCAGCCAGACATGGGGCGCACGATGACCCGGTCCGGATGTGGGCGTGTAGCTGGCGGCTTCGCTCTGGGGCGTCGGGGTTCCATCGGGAACAATGATCGGCGAATGATCGTAATGATAGCCGAGGTGTATGCCGATGGGGGCGAAATGCTTTATTTTGGGAGGAAGACTGGCGGCGATATCGGCGCGCTGGCGCTCGCCCTCAGCATCTTCGTTCTCGATGTCGCCCACGGCGGAAAAGATATCCCCGCTGCGGGCGTAATTATCGGCGGCCTCAAGTGTGTTGCGCAATCCGATGGGCCGACGTTCCCGGTCATAGGAGCCCAAGAGCGACGGTCCTCCCCAGCCCGCGAGCGTCGCTTCGATTTTCCAGGCGAGATCGACCGCGTCGCCGACGCCCGTGTTCATGCCAAATCCGCCCGTGGGCACGAAAAGATGGCAGGCGTCGCCAGCAAGAAAGACCCGTCGCGTTCCGTAGGTCTCCGCGACGAGTTGGCGCGGGATCCAGTCCAGCGCCGAAATCAGTTCAACCTCCATCTCCACACCGATGGCCGCCTTGATGAGGGCCACGGGGTCCTCGATATGCGGCTTCTCGCCCGGAGAAAAATAGCGATTAAACACCCATTCGTCGCCGCCATCGATCGTATAGATGGTCCCCCCGCAGCCCGGGGCCAGCGGCCAATACATGACGCCGGCCTTTGCGCCGAGCAGCGCGCGCAACCCTGGCGCACGAAAATAAAGACCAAGCGCTGCGCCGAGGGCCCCGCGACCGGAAAGGGCGATCCCAAGACCTTCGCGAACAGGGCTGGCGGCGCCGTCGCAACCCACCAGAAAATCGGCAGTGATGATCTGCGATGCTCCGGTGCCCTCGTTGACCAGTCGCGCTTCAACGCGGCTGTCGTTTTCCGTGAAAGACTCCAGTCGCCAGCCCCGCCGAAACTCAACACCGGGCTGGGCGGTGATATGGGCGTCAAGGACACGCTCGAGCGGCGCCTGCGCCGTCCAGGTCTTGTAAAAGGGAGAGGCGCTGGTCTCGGGAATGTCTCTGGCGAGTTCCTCGCGACGCTCGTCCAGATCGTCAATGGAGGGAATGGGGAACCGATGGATTTCGCGACCCAGCATGCGCGTCACATAAATCACATCGAGCCTTTGCCCCCGGGGGACGCCTGCATCGATCACCTGCTGATCAAGGCCAAGGCGACGGAAATGCTCCATGCTCCGCACCCCGATAGAGATCGCCCGGGGGTGCGGATTGATGGAGGTTCTGGACTCCACCATCAGATAAGCGACGCCGCGCCAGGCTAGATCGCTCGCCAGGGTGAGGCCGACAGGACCCGCGCCGACAATGAGGACGGGAACATGATGATTCGCGCTCATGGATGATCTTTCCTTCAGCGCCCGAGGCCAGCGCAACCCCTCTTGGGGCGCTGGCGGATGTCAATCAATGATCAGTCGGGAGAGGTGGGCCAACCGATGATGGCGAAGGCGACCGACCCTTTACCTGTCACGCCGCCCTCAATATTGCGTGGTCATCAGCGGTCGGGCGCAATCATTTTACGCGCGCGCTCCACGATATCTGGCGAGGAGGTGAAAATCTTCTCCACGACATTTTGCACTTCGGCGCCGTTGATGGGGTCGATATTCAGCTGTGCCTTGTTGGCGTCGGCGAGAAATTCCTCATCCTTCATGGTCTTCAAGAAAGCTTCGCGCAGCAGTGTGACACGATCTTCGGGCACGCCGTTGGGCACAAAGAACATGCGGCTGAACACCTGTTGCGCCACGATCAGATCTGCGACCGGCCTGTCGGCTTCGGACACGAATTGATTGAAGTTCGGCACACCCATCTTCGTCAGTTCAGGATCAGGCGTGACGCCAAATTGCACGATGATGTTGATCTGCTTGTCGCGCAGCCACTGACTGCGAGCGGTCTTGATGGTTGACCAGTCAAAACCACAGAGACCTTCAACCTCGCCCCTTTCGGTCGCCAGAAACATATCGGCTCCCCCCTGATAGCCTGACACCATCTGGAACTGGCTCTTGGTGAGGGCGTTGGCCATCAAGGTATAGTCCCGCGAGGAACCGCCGGATTGCGATGCCCCCACAATGGATTTCATGTGGATCGCGTCTTCAAAGGTCTTCACCTTGGACGTGTGGAACATCGCACAGATTCGGGCGCCGGCCTCCGCCGTGCCGAGATATTGAAACTTGCGGGGATCGAAACGCGGCTTCACGCTTTCCAGAAGCGGTGCCATGATGGCGCCGGGGAATACGGAGCCGATGAAGGTGCCATCCTTGGCCGCTTGCAATTCCATGAATTCCGCCGCCTTCATGCTGCCTGCGCCCGGCATGTTCTGCACGACTGTCTCGGGGCGTCCGTCAATATGCTTGCTCATGTGGCGTGCGATGAAGCGCACATAGGAATCGAGCCCCGCGCCTGCGGTGCCGCCCACAATGAAATTGATCCGCTTGCCCTCATAAAAGCTGGCTGCAGAAGCGGGGGTGAGCGCGAAGGAGGACGCGCATAAGGCGATCATGACCAGTCGCGACAATATCCTGATGTCCATCATGTGACCCTTTACCATGCCGATGTTCTATTTGGCCGCAGCCTGATTGATGGCGCTGGTCTGCCATCGTCAAGGGGCCGCTGCCCAAGTGATCTGGAGGAATAAAGCGCCTGTCTTCCCTTCGCCCCATGCCTCAGATCGATGAGTTGTTGGAATACTAGCACATACTTTGGCGGGCTCAATGAGGATAGACGCCGTGCTTGTCAAATGGACTTGATCGGAGCAAATCTATCCTCGGTTCAGCCCCACTTTGCGGAAAAACAGGTCAGGATCCCACCATGCCCGTTTCGCCAGACGACGACGTATTGAAAAGCCTGGATCTCAGGGGGCGAGGCTATGTGGTCATTGGCGCGGGGCAGGGCATCGGGGCCGCCACTTGCCGCGCGCTGGCGGGTTTAGGCGCGCGCCTCCTGTGCGTCGATAACGATATTGTGCGCGGCGCGGCGATCGCGCAGGAAACCGGTGGTTCAGCCGTGGTGGCGGATGTGACGAAACGGGCCGATGTGGCGCGTGTCTTCGCTGAGGCCCATGACCTCTTTGGTCAGGACCTCAGCGGCGCAGTGGATATCGTGGGAATGGCGAGGATCGGGCCCTTGGGCTCTCTCACGGATGAAGACTGGGATGAGCAATTTGATATCGTCCTGCGCCATGCCTTCCTCACGATACAGATCGGCGGTGAGCGGCTGGCAGCGCGCGGCGGTGGATCTTTGGCCTTCGTCGGCTCCATTTCCGGCCATCTCAGCATCGCCGGTCAGTCGGCCTATGGCGCAGCCAAGGCCGCCCTGCATCATCTCGTGGAAACGGCGGCGCATGAACTGGGCCCAAGACAAGTGCGTGTGAACGCCGTCGCGCCGAGTTTCGTGCGCACGCCCCGTTTGCTGGGTTTGGGCGCCGATTTCTGGAACGGCATTTCAGCGGCGCTGCCGTTGCGCCGCCCTGCGGAGCCATCTGAAATAGCGAAGGCTCTGGTTTTCTTGCTGTCGGATATGTCGACCTGCATGACCGGCGCAATCATGCCCGTGGATGGCGGCTTGGCTAATGTCGCCGCCGTCAAAGGGTTTTTGCAAGAGTGAAAAACCGGAAAGCGATCTCTCGCCTCGGTAGTTTTGATCCATTTTCAACGCCGCAAGGCTCGCGCCTCATGGATTGAGCAAAACACGCAAGCGATCCCTGACATTGATTGGCGTCGCCTGAATGGAATCGAGCATTTTCTGCATGGCCTCGCCATTGGTTTCCTGCGGTTCGTCGCCGCCGTTGGACTTGGCGAATTCAGCGCGCAGCTCCTTGTCGGCGAAGGCCTGCGTCCAGGCCTTGCGCATGTCGGCGATGCGCTCGGGTTGCATGGCTGGCGGGCCAAGGTAGGGTCTGCCCAGACCGCGCGGCGTCGCCATCACGCGGATCATGGCTTGCTTGTCGGGTGTGTCCGCGAGATCGAGCGCCATGGGAACGTCTTTTGCGCCGGGCTCCGGTTGAAGACCGAGCTGCACGAGGAAGTTCAGTTTCTTCTCCTTGAGCCAGTCGGGTTTGGATGGTTTGATGGAAGCAAACCCAAAGGCGCAGCGTCCATCAACCTCGCCGCGCTCCAGCGCAAGCGCTGTCTCCTGCGTGCCAAGATATCCCGTGATGACGCGGAATTTCGTGCCCAGCACTTCGTTGAGCACCAGCGGTTCGGTGTCGGTGGCCGATCCTGCCCCCGTGCCCGCCACCGTCACTTCGCGCGTCTTTGCGTCTTCAAGCGTCTTCACCGGGTTTGTATGCCAGGTCGTGCACAGACCATTGTCCCTGTCGGTGGCGCCGATGGCGACAAAATCGGCGATGCCATAGGCGGGCCGACGCGGTCCGATCAAGGGATCCAGCAGGGGGCCTGAGGCAAAAGCCCCAATCCAGGTTCCGTCCTTGGGCGCTTGGGAATGAAGGTATTCGAGCACCCGTACGCCGCCAGCGCCGGGCATGTTCTGCGCGAGCACCTGCGGGTTGCCCGGGAGATATTTGCCAAGATACCGCGCGAGAATGCGTGCGCCGACATCAATCCCGCCGCCCGCCGTGCCCGCTATATTGATCAGCACGACCTTGTTCTTGTAGTAGCCCTCAGGCGTTTGCGCGACCGCCAGGCTCGGCGCGCCCCACAGCGCCAGGACAACCAGGCTGATGGGTTTTGTGACGTTCAACATGCGTTCCCCCCAGTGCTTTTTGGTTGAGCGCGCGACCTTGCGATCTCCAAAAACATTCCTTGAGGGAGGATAATGACGCCAACCCCGCGAAAATCAATGATCGCTTCGGCCTGCCCGAGGAAGTCGCGGCCATGGCGCCCCATCTCGTCGGTCCCCGGGCACGCTATATCACCGGGCGAACGATCCATGTGAATGGTGGCGTCTGTCTGCCCTGAAGGGCAGCCCTAATCCCCCGCCATGCGCGGACGGTCTACGGTCACCCCTGCGGCGGCGAGCTCATCCATCTGCGCTTCGCTCAGGCCGCCAAAGGTGGCGAGGACCTCGCGGGTATGTTCGCCAAAGCAGGGCGAAGCGCGGCGCGCATGCAGACGCTTGCCGCCGAAGATCAGGGGCAGGCCTGCATAGTCATGGGCGCCGGCCGCCGGATGGTCGAGGCGCACGAACCAGTCGCTGGCGCGCAGATGCGCATCGTCATGGAGATCGCGCCCATTGCAGACAGGGGCCGCCGGCACGCCCGCCGCTTGCAGGCGATGGGCCAGCGCCTCCCGGGCATGGTGACGGGTAACCGCGCCCAGCATGTCTTCCAGAAGGGTGCGATGCTCCACCCGGCCCTTGGACGTGAAGAAGCGGGCATCCCCCAGCCAATCCCTGCGCTCCAGAACTCGACATAGGCTCACCCATTGCTGATCATCAAAACAGGCGATGGCGATCCACTCGTCGTCCCCAGCCGCAGGGAAAGCGCTATGGGGAGCCGCATCGGGAACAGCGTTTCCCGCACGCGGCGTTTCCCGGCCATTGGCGATGTCCGCCAGCAGCAATTCGCCAATCCAGTGCATGGCCGCTTCGCGCTGCGCAATCTCGACATAGACGCCCTCGCCATGAACCAGACGGCCATAGAGCGCGGTCAGTGAGGCGGAGGCGCCATGCAGGGCGCCCATGGGATCGAGGTAGGAACTGCCGGAGCCTAGGGGTTCGCTGTCCCCATAGCCGATGCGATCCGCGATGCCGGCCATGGCCTCCATGGTTGGTCCCAGCCCTATGCGGTGCATGAAGGGTCCTTTTCCCACCGCAGGCATCTCGATCATGCTCAGCGCGGGGTTGATGCGGCTCGCCGCCTCGTAACCCAGCCCCAGCCGGTCCAGCGCGCCAGGCCGGAAGTTGGTGACCAGCAGATCGATTTTCGGCAGCATGTCGCGAATGATGGCCTGCGCGCGCGGCGACTTCAGATCCATCGCAACATCGTATTTCTCATGGTTCTGCGCATTGAAGCGCGCGCAGCGGTCATAGGGGCGCTCGCCCGCCACCCCGTCCGGATATTGCTCCAGCTTCGTTGGCTTCAGCGGGCCGCGCCAGGAATCGAGCCACTCCGGCCCCTCGATCTTCACGACCTTCGCGCCGAGGATCGCGAGGATCTTCGTCGACATGGGCCCCGCCCAGGCCGTGGTGAAGTCGAGCACGGACAGGCCTTCCAGAGGGCGCGGCGATTGCGGGGTCGCGGGAGGTGGCGCCTTGCGAATCGCGCCTTCGGGTCCATGCTGCTCCTTGCCCAAAGTCGGCGCTGGCCGGTTGCGCTGCGCCGGTCGTTTCGGGATATGAAACAGAGGCCCCAGCTGGCGGCGTTCGACGCCGTCGATTGCGATGTCTTGCCAAAAGCAGCGGTGGGCGAGATGCGCTTCATCGCGCAGCGTGAGCGCGGTCTCCACCTTGGCGATGACCAGATTTACTTTCTCCGCAGCTGCGATGAGGCTCGCCAGCGATACGCCAACTACGCGGGCGTTCACCTCCGCCGTCGCCTCGTTCCAGTTCGTCTGGATCAGAGACCACGAGGCGAAGCGCGGATCATTGAGGAGCTCGGGCGCCTCGATGACGTCGCAAACCGCCTTCCATTGACCACGCGCGCTCCGCACGAAAAGGATTGCGAAACCATCTGCGGCCTGAAGCGTGCATACGGCGCGCGACGGATCGCCGCCGCGCAGCATGAGTTGCCCGCTGTAGGCCCAGCGCAGGGAGAAATTCTCCTCCATGGCGCAGGCGGCCTCATGCACGCTCACCTCGACAGGGCCATACTGAAGACCCTGTCGCCGCCCTCCACAAAGCGCCGCCATCAAGGAAACGTAAAGCCAT
>CAMDOY010000056.1 GCA_945903655.1 Rhizobium sp. Q54
CGCTTCACCTCGCAGGGGCTGAACGGGGGCGGGGCGCCCAAGCCCTCGCGGGTGGTGCTCAACCCCCATCTACCCGGGCGCGAAGAGCTGGGGCCGCTTGAGACGCGCTTTTTGAAAGCGGGCGATGTGATCCGCTTCGAGCGCAGCGGCGGCGCGGGCTTTGGGCCGGTAACCGAGCGCGACCGCGAGGCTATTTGCGATGATGTGCGTAACGGCTATGTCAGCGCTGAGGCTGCAGCGAGCCAATATGGCTTCAAGAATGACTGAGTTGACCAACGGAGAGACAGCATGAGCGGGAATGAGCGTTTTGACCTGACGGGGCGCGTGGTGATCGTCACCGGCGGCGGCAAGGGCATCGGCAAGGTCTATGCGCAGGAATTCGCCAAGGCGGGCGCGCGGGTCGTCGCCGCCGACATTGATGGCGAGGCGGCGGAGGCTGTGGCGGCGCAGATCGAGGCCGAGGGCGGTCAGGCGCTGGGGCTGCGGACCGATGTGTCAGATGAAGCTTCAACCGAAGAGATGGTGCGCGCCACGGTGGCGCGGTTTGGCGGCGTCGATGTGCTCGTCAACAACGCCTCGCTCATGAGCGCGCTGCCGCGCCGCAGCTGGCTGGAAATTCCCGTCGAGGAATGGGACCGGGTCATGGCGGTCAATCTGCGCGGCATCTTCCTGTGCTGCCGGGCGGTGGTGCCCCATATGCGCGAGAAGGCCTATGGCAAGATCGTCAATATCTCCTCCAGCCGCGTCTGGGAGGGCGTGCCCAACCGCCTGCACTACACAACCTCGAAGGCGGGCGTGATCGGCCTCACCCGGGCCCTGTGCAAGGAGGTCGGCGAGTACGGCATCACCGTCAACGCCATCACGCCGGGTTATACGCTCAGCGAGACCCAGCAGCAGACCTCGTCCAACAATTACCTCGCCATGCAGTCCGAAGGGCGCGCCATGGGGCGGGCGCAATATCCCGAGGATCTCGTGGGCGCGGTCATGTTCCTGTCGTCAGCGGCCAGCGATTACATGACCGGCCAGACCATGAATGTGGATGGCGGCAAGGCCATGCACTGAGGATCACTTCGAGGGAATGTCGATCATCGCCTCGACCTGCGCCACGGTGAAGGGCGAGGGGATGAACTTGCCCTGGATGGCCTCGACGATGATCTGCTCGATCCCCACGATCCTCTCCGGGGACATGGTCTCCTTGGGGAGCAAGCCGCGCACCTTGCCCACCACTGCGGGCGGCAGGCCGGAGATCTCGCCGAACAGGACGAGGGCTTCGGGCGCGGCGTACATCCAGTCCACCACGTCCTTGTAGGCGGCGTGGAAGCGCACCAGCACGGGGCGGCGGTTGGTGAGGGTGGGCAGGTTCGTCAGGTTGACGCGGCCCGTGCGGGTCTTGAGCACCGCCACATCCTCGCCGGTGGCGATGATGCGGATTTCCCCAGCCTCCACCTTGTCGAGGAAGAAGGGGACGGCGGAGAAGCCCACATCCACCTGCTTGGTCAGCACCTGCGTGAGGGTGGAGGCGATGCTGCCGGTGGAGGTGGGCTTGGCGTCCAGCTTGTACTGGGCCATGAGCGCCAGCAGCGCGGCGTTGCTGGAGGAGCCGGGCAGGGAGAAGGAAATGGTCTTGCCGTTGAGGTCGGCGATGGTCTTTACCGGCGAATCGGCGGGCACATACCAATATTGATCGGGGGCGCCGAGGATTTCGCTGGAGATGATCTTGAGCGGCGCGCCCTTGGAGATGGTCCCGACGGCGGCGCCGACGCCCGCCCCCGTGGCCACATCCACGCTGCCCGCGATGAGGGCCTGGATGGCTTCGGGACCGGCCTGGGTGTAGAGGATCTCGACGTCCAGCCCGTGCTTTTTGAAAATGCCCGAGCGCTGGCCCAATTCGGCGACGGCGGTGTCCCAGGCGCCGCGCTGGGTGACGGCGATCTTCAGTTTATCCCCCGTTTGCGCCAGGGCAGGGAGGGTCAGAGCCCCGATGACGATTGCGCCCAGCAGGGCCTTGATGACTGACATATGCGCCTCCCCATGGTCCGGTTGACCGGTTTTCCTTTGGCAAAACGGTAGCGGCGCCCGGCGCGGGGGTCAAGGAAGGCTGAGCCGGGCGAGGGGCCTGCGCGCGCGGATGTTACCGCCGATTTTTCCGCTTGGCGCGGGCCGAGCCGGGCTGTATAAGGGTGTCATTCGTGGCGCGCGACCAACCGGTCCCGCGCCGCGACTATTTTAGGCTGGTCGTTTGTCGGGGGAAGCTCCGGGGCCAGCCGAGCAGCGGAACGACAGAATGGCGAACCCCCTCGAGTTTCTGACCCAGGTCCGGGCCGAAGCGGCCAAGGTGACCTGGCCAAGCCGACGTGAGACCCTCATTACGACCGCGCTCGTGATCGTGATGGTGATTGTGGCGAGCATCTTCTTCGTGTCGGTGGATCAGGCCCTGCGCATGATCGTCACCTTCATCCTTTCACTCGTGCACTGATCCGGGGGGACTGCGCCATGGCCATGCGCTGGTATATCGTTCACGCCTATTCGAACTTCGAGAACAAGGTCGCGGGCTCCATCCGCGAATATGCGGCCCAACGCGGGCTGCTGGACAAGTTCGAGGAAATTCTCGTTCCCACCGAGCAGGTCATTGAGGTGCGCCGCGGCCGCAAGGTGAATACGGAACGCAAGTTCTTCCCCGGCTATGTCCTGGTGAAATGCGACCTGACGGACGACGTCTATCATCTCATCAAGAACACCGCGAAGGTCACGGGCTTCCTGGGCGCCGACAACAAGCCCATGGCGATCTCCGAGGCCGAGGCGGACCGGATCAAGGGTCAGGTCGCCGAGGGCGTCGAGCATCCCAAGGCTTCGATCATCTTCGAGATCGGCGAGAAGGTGCGCGTCACCGATGGCCCCTTCGCCTCCTTCGAAGGTCTTGTGGAGGAGGTCGACGAGGGCCGCTCGCGCGTCAAGGTGGCCGTGTCCATCTTCGGCCGCGCCACCCCGGTGGAGCTGGAATTCGGTCAGGTCGAGAAGCTCTGAGGCGAGAAAGTCTTGGGGCACCGCGCTTCCTGACGGTGAATTTGAAGGGCGGCCTCAGCGGGCCGCCCTTTTATTATCTGGACCATGGTGGTTCTTTTTTCCCTTGCGCCCCTTCCCAAAGCGCAAGTGAGCCTCTATAGGACCCTTTCGCCGTGGAAGGCATGCCCGGTTCGCCGCTGGGAGCTCATGCCGCACCACGAACTGCAACCGCCCGGCGTCGGATGATCCATCCGGTGTGCGGGTTTGTTTGGAGCAGCCATAATGGCAAAGAAGATCACGGGTTACGTGAAGCTTCAGGTTCCGGCCGGTGCGGCGAATCCTTCGCCCCCGATCGGTCCCGCGCTGGGTCAGCGCGGTCTGAACATCATGGAATTTTGCAAGGCATTCAACGCGCGTACGGCGCAGATCGAGAAGGGGACGCCCATCCCCGTCGTGATAACCGCCTACCAGGACCGCTCCTTCACCTTCGAGATGAAGCAGCCCCCGGTCACCTTCTTCCTGAAGAAGGCCGCCAATCTCAAGATCGGCAAGAAGCCCGCTTCCGGGTCCAAGACCCCGGGCCGCGGCTTCGTTGGCAAGATCACCCGCGCCCAGCTGCGCGAAATCGCCGAAAAGAAGATTGTCGATCTGAACTGCGACACGCTCGAGTCGGCGGTGGCCATGATCGAAGGTTCCGCCCGCTCGATGGGCCTCGAGGTGGTGGGGTAACGCGATGGCACATGTTGGCAAGCGAATCAAAGCAGCCCGCGAGGGCGTCATCCGCACCAAGCTTTATCAGATTGATGAAGCGGTGAAGCTCCTGCGTGAGCGCTCCACGGCCAAGTTCGACGAGACCATCGAGATCTCGATGAATCTCGGCGTCGACCCCAAGCATGCGGACCAGATGGTGCGCGGCGTGGTGAACCTGCCCAACGGCACCGGCCGCATTCTGCGCGTCGGCGTCTTCGCGCGTGGCGCCAAGGCTGATGAAGCCCGGGCTGCTGGCGCGGACGTTGTGGGCGCTGAAGACCTCGTCACCATCGTCCAGGGCGGCACGATCGAGTTCGATCGCTGCATCGCGACCCCGGACATGATGCCGCTGGTCGGTCGTCTTGGTAAGGTGCTCGGCCCGCGCGGCCTGATGCCGAACCCCAAGGTCGGCACGGTGACCATGGACGTTGCTGGCGCGGTGAAGGCTTCGAAGGGTGGGGCCGTCGAGTTCCGCGTGGAGAAGGCCGGCATCGTGCAGGGCATGGTTGGCAAGGTCTCTTTCGAGCAGGACAAGCTCATCGAGAACATCAAGGCGTTCGTGGATGCGGTGGCCAAGGCCAAGCCGCAGGGCGCCAAGGGCACCTATATCCAGCGGGTGGCCGTGTCCTCGACCATGGGTCCCGGCGTCAAGGTCGATCCCTCGACCGTGACCTCCGGCGCGCCCAACTGAGGCCTCTGGGGATAAGTCCCTGACGGTCTTGACAATCGTTCCTTTTATGTCGCTGCCCCCTTGGCAGCGGCTTCGGGACGGTCTACATAGGACCTCTTGGGGTGCGCATCCTCTGCGTACCCTGTTCAAAAATTCAGCTTCCTGCCGGTCGCCATCGGGCGGTCGGGAGGTGGATAGGCCGGCGGAACCGGGAGAAATCTCGTGTCCCGTTCGGCCATGTCCTGTCCGAGACTGCCGGCGCCCGACCTGATCCTTGTGATCCAGCAAAGGCTTAATTTCGACGGCCCTGATCCGGTTCCGGTGATGGGCGGAGGCCAGCATAGACGGGGAAAGACCGTTTTGAAGGACACTTGCGTCCTTCCGTTTGGTTCGAACCCTTCTGTCCGGCGCGATTCGTCGCTCCGGGGACAGGCACTCGGCGTCGCATTGGTGCAAGCCTTTGCGACTCGTGCAACGGGCGGAAGACATTCTTCCGCCGACCGGAGAGAGCACTGTGGACAGAGCGGAAAAGAAAGAGCTCGTCGCGGAGTTGAACGGCGTCTTCAAGAAGACGTCCGTCGTCGTCGTGGCTCAATACTCTGGCCTGACCGTCGCTCAGATGCAGAATCTGCGTAAGCAGATGCGTGCAGCTGGGGCCTCGGTTCAGGTCGCAAAAAACCGCCTCGCCAAGATCGCTCTCGAAGGCACGGACGTCGCTTCCATCGGACCCCTGTTGAAGGGTCCGACCCTGATCGCCTACTCGGACGATCCGGTAGCGGCTCCGAAGGTCGCCGTGGCCTTCGCCAAGGATTTCGACAAGCTCGTGATCCTCGGTGGCGCCATGGGAACGACCGCCCTGAACGTGGATGGCGTCAAGTCGCTCGCGACTCTGCCTTCCCTGGACGAACTGCGCGCCAAGCTCCTGGGTCTGCTCAATGCGCCCGCGACCAAGATCGCCCAGCTCTCCACCGCGCCCGCAGCCAAGCTCGCGCGCGTGTTCAAGGCCTATGCCGATCGAGATGCGGCCTGAAGAGGCCACTGACCAAATATGGTTCGAACCAAAATCTGAAGGATTGAAATATCATGGCTAACCTCGAAAAGATCGTCGAAGAACTCTCCGCCCTCACGGTTCTGGAAGCCGCCGAGCTCTCCAAGATGCTCGAAGAGAAGTGGGGCGTCTCCGCCGCCGCCGCCGTCGCTGTCGCCGCCGGCCCCGCCGCCGCCGCCGCCCCGGTGGAAGAGCAGACCGAATTCAACGTCGTTCTGGCTTCGGCTGGCGACAAGAAGATCGAAGTCATCAAGGAAGTCCGCGCCATCACCGGCTTGGGCCTCAAGGAAGCCAAGGACCTCGTCGAAGGCGCTCCCAAGGTCGTCAAGGAAGCCGTTGGCAAGGACGAGGCCGAGAAGCTCAAGGCCCAGCTCGAGAAGGCTGGCGCCAAGGTCGAGCTCAAGTAATTTGCGACCGGCCCCTTTGGCTGCGCGCATCTAAAGCAAGTGGGTCCCGGGGTTCGCCCCGGGGCCGTTCAAGCGTTCCGGGGGGCTTTGGTCTTCCGTATGCCGCGCGGACCGCGGCGACTGAATGGGATCATTCCCGATTTTCCGCTGCGCCGTCGGCGCGCGGCTCGGTCGAGGCCTTCCGGCCCGCCGGTTTGATGAGGTAAGAGGAGCGACATGGCTCAGACTTTGGCTCAGACGTTCACCGGTCGTAAGCGGATCCGCAAGTTTTTCGGACATATCCGCGAAGTCGCTGAGATGCCGAACCTGATTGAGGTTCAAAAGGCGTCCTACGACCAGTTCCTTCTCGTCGATGAGCCCAAGGGCGGGCGCCCGGACGAGGGGCTGCAATCCGTCTTCAAATCGGTTTTTCCGATTTCCGATTTCTCGTCCACGGCTTTGCTGGAATTCGTGAAATACGAATTCGAACAGCCCAAGTACGATGTTGACGAGTGCCGCCAGCGCGGCATGACCTTCTCGGCGCCCCTCAAGGTGACGCTGCGTCTCATCGTTTTCGATGTGGATCCCGACACCCAGGCCAAGTCCGTCAAGGACATCAAGGAGCAGGACGTCTACATGGGCGACATGCCCTTCATGACGTCGAACGGCACCTTCATCGTCAACGGCACCGAGCGCGTCATCGTCTCCCAGATGCATCGCTCCCCCGGCGTGTTCTTCGATCACGACAAGGGCAAGACCCATTCCTCCGGCAAGCTGCTCTTCGCCGCGCGCATCATCCCCTATCGCGGGTCCTGGCTCGACATCGAGTTCGACGCCAAGGACATCGTTTATGCGCGCATCGATCGGCGCCGCAAGATTCCCGTGACCTCGCTGCTCTTCGCGCTTGGCATGGATGGCGAAGAGATCCTGAGCACCTTCTTCAAGTCTGTCTCCTACACCAAGATGGCTGACGGCTGGCGCATGCCTTACGACGCCGAGCGCATGCGCGGCGTGAAGGCCTCCGTCGATCTGGTCGATGCGGATACGGGCGAAATCGTCGTCGAGTCCGGCAAGAAGCTGACCGTGCGCGGCGCTCGCCAGCTCGCTGAAAAGGGCCTGAAGTTCCTGAAGCAGCAGGACGAGGATCTCTACGGCCAATATATCGCCGAGGACCTCTATGATCCCAACACCGGCGAGATCTTCGCCGAGGCTGGCGATGAAGTGACCGCCAAGTCCCTTGTAAGCCTGCTGGAAGCGGGCTTCGAGGAGTTGCCGATCCTTGACATCGACCATATCAACATCGGTCCCTACATCCGCAACACCCTCGCCGTGGACAAGAATTCCTCGCGTGAGGAGGCGCTGTTCGACATCTACCGCGTCATGCGTCCCGGCGAGCCGCCGACCATCGACTCGGCGGAAGCCATGTTCCACTCGCTGTTCTTTGACTCCGAGCGCTACGACCTCTCGGCCGTGGGCCGCGTGAAGATGAACATGCGCCTCGATCTCGATGCGCCGGACACCACCCGCATCCTGCGCAAGGACGACATCCTCGCCGTCGTGCGCGCGCTGGTTGACCTGCGCGACGGTCGTGGCGAAATCGACGACATCGACCATCTGGGCAACCGCCGCGTTCGCTCGGTGGGCGAGCTCATGGAGAACCAGTATCGTCTGGGCCTCCTGCGCATGGAGCGCGCCATCAAGGAGCGCATGTCCTCAGTCGACATCGACACGGTCATGCCGCAGGATCTGATCAACGCGAAGCCTGCGGCCGCCGCCGTGCGCGAGTTCTTCGGCTCCTCGCAGCTCTCGCAGTTCATGGATCAGACGAACCCGCTGTCGGAGATCACCCACAAGCGTCGTCTCTCGGCGCTTGGACCGGGCGGCTTGACCCGCGAGCGCGCCGGCTTCGAAGTGCGCGACGTGCATCCCACCCACTACGGCCGCATCTGCCCCATCGAGACCCCGGAAGGCCCGAACATCGGCCTGATCAACTCGCTGGCGACCTTTGCGCGCGTCAACAAGTACGGCTTCATCGAGGCCCCTTACCGCCGCGTGCGCGATGGTCTGGTGACCGACGAGGTCGCCTATCTCTCCGCCATGGAAGAGGCCAAGTATCACGTCGCCCAGGCCAATGCCGTCATCGACGCCAATGGCATGCTGGCTGACGATCTCGTCATCAGCCGCCACACCGGCGATGTCGTGATGGTGCCGCGCGAGCGCATCGAATACATGGACGTCTCGCCCAAGCAGCTTGTGTCCGTCGCCGCCGCGCTCATTCCGTTCCTCGAGAACGATGACGCGAACCGCGCTCTCATGGGCTCGAACATGCAGCGTCAGGCTGTGCCGCTGGTGAAGGCCGACGCCCCGCTGGTGGGCACCGGCATGGAGGCTATCGTGGCGCGCGACTCGGGCGCCGCTATCGCCGCCCGCCGCACCGGCTTCGTCGATCAGATCGACGCGACTCGTATCGTCATCCGCGCCACGGAGGAGCTTGATCCTTCCAAGCCCGGCGTCGACATCTATCGCCTGATGAAGTTTCAGCGTTCGAACCAGTCCACCTGCATCAACCAGAAGCCTCTGGTGAAGGTCGGCAACTTCGTGCGCAAGGGCGACATCATCGCTGACGGTCCTTCCACGGATCTGGGCGATCTGGCGCTGGGCCGCAACGTGCTCGTCGCGTTCATGCCCTGGAACGGCTACAACTTCGAAGATTCGATCCTTCTCAACGAGCGGATCGTGAAGGACGACGTGTTCACCTCCATCCACATCGACGAGTTCGAAGTGATGGCGCGCGACACCAAGCTCGGCCCCGAGGAAATCACCCGCGATATTCCGAACGTCTCGGAAGAAGCGCTGAAGAACCTCGACGAAGCCGGCATCGTCTACATCGGCGCGGAAGTGATGGCCGGAGACATTCTCTGCGGCAAGATCACCCCCAAGGGCGAAAGCCCGATGACGCCGGAGGAGAAGCTGCTGCGCGCCATCTTCGGCGAGAAGGCGTCTGACGTGCGTGACACCTCCTTGCGCGTGCCTCCGGGCGTGCAGGGCACCATCGTCGAAGTGCGCGTGTTCAATCGCCACGGCGTCGACAAGGACGAGCGCGCCCAGGCCATCGAGCGCGAGGAGATCGAGCGTCTCGCCAAGGATCGTGACGACGAGCTCGCGATCCTCGACCGCAACGTCTACACCCGCCTGATCGAGATGCTGGTCGGCAAGGTCGCCATCGCGGGCCCCAAGGGGTTCAAGAAGGAGACCCAGCTCAGCCGCGAGATCGTGGAGGAATATCCGAGGTCGCAATGGTGGGCCTTCGCGGTGGAAGATGATCGCCTGATGGGCGAGATCGAAGCTATCCGCAAGCAATATGACGAGGCCAAGAAGGGCCTCGAGAATCGCTTCCTCGACAAGGTCGAGAAGCTGCAGCGCGGCGACGAGCTGCCGCCCGGCGTGATGAAGATGGTCAAGGTCTTCGTCGCCGTGAAGCGCAAGATCCAGCCCGGCGACAAGATGGCCGGTCGTCACGGCAACAAGGGCGTGGTCTCCAAGATCGTGCCTGCCGAGGACATGCCCTTCCTTGCGGACGGGACGCCCGTTGACATCGTGCTGAACCCGTTGGGCGTGCCCAGCCGCATGAACGTGGGTCAGATTCTCGAGACCCATCTGGGCTGGGCCTGCGCGGGCCTTGGCAAGCAGGTCGGCGAGGCCGTCAACGCCTACATGAAGTCGAAGGATGTGCAGCCGCTGCGCAACAAGCTGCTGCAGATCTATGGCAATGACGCGACGATCCCCGAGCTGGATGAGCCCTCGCTTGTCGAGCTTGGCGAGAACCTGCGTCGCGGCGTGCCCATCGCAACCCCCGTCTTCGACGGCGCGCGCGAGAAGGACATCGTCGAGATGCTGGAAATGGCGGGCCTCGATCATTCCGGTCAGTCCACCCTCTATGATGGACGCACGGGCGAGCCCTTCGACCGCAAGGTCACCGTCGGCTACATCTACATGCTGAAGCTGCATCATCTTGTGGACGACAAGATCCATGCGCGCTCCATCGGGCCTTACTCGCTGGTCACCCAGCAGCCCCTGGGCGGCAAGGCGCAGTTCGGCGGGCAGCGTTTCGGCGAAATGGAAGTGTGGGCGCTGGAAGCTTACGGCGCAGCCTACACCTTGCAGGAAATGCTCACCGTCAAGTCGGACGACGTGGCCGGCCGCACCAAGGTCTACGAAGCCATCGTGCGCGGCGACGACACCTTCGAGTCCGGCATCCCCGAGAGCTTCAACGTGCTCGTCAAGGAAATGCGTTCGCTCGGCCTCAATGTCGAACTCACATCGACAAAGAAGATCGAGAACCCGCCCGCTGAGGCGGCTGAGTAACACGTCCGACACAGGGGGGCTGACGCGATTCCCGCGCCAGCCCTACAAAGATTTCAATCTGGCAGGGCCAGCGCGATGAGATCATCGCAGCAGGTCCAAGCTTCAGGAGACAGGCATGAATCAAGAGGTCATGAATCTCTTCAATCCGGTCGTCCAGCCGCAGGCGTTCGATCAGATCCAGATCTCCATCGCGAGCCCGGAGAAGATTCTGTCCTGGTCGTTCGGCGAGATCAAGAAGCCCGAGACGATCAACTACCGGACCTTCAAGCCCGAGCGCGATGGCCTGTTCTGCGCCCGCATCTTCGGGCCCATCAAGGACTACGAGTGCCTGTGCGGCAAGTACAAGCGCATGAAGTACAAGGGCGTTATCTGCGAGAAGTGCGGCGTGGAGGTCACCCTGTCGCGCGTGCGCCGCGAGCGCATGGGCCATATCTCGCTGGCGGCTCCCGTCGCGCATATCTGGTTCCTGAAGTCGCTGCCCTCGCGCATCGGCCTGCTGCTGGACATGACGCTCAAGGATCTCGAGCGCATCCTCTATTTCGAATCCTATATCGTCATCGACGCGGGCCTGACGCCCCTCAAGGATCGTCAGCTCCTCTCCGAGGATGATTTCCTGCGCGCCCAGGACGAATATGGTCAGGACAGCTTCACCGCCCTCATCGGCGCCGAGGCCATCCGCGAAATCCTTCGCAACATGGATCTGGCCAAGATCGCCGCCGATCTCAAGGTCGAGATCGCCGAGTCCACCAGCGAACTGAAGCCCAAGAAGCTGGCCAAGCGCCTCAAGATCATCGAGGCCTTCATGTATTCGGGCAACAAGCCCGAGTGGATGATCCTGACCGAAGTGCCGGTGATCCCGCCGGATCTGCGTCCCCTCGTGCCGCTGGATGGTGGCCGTTTCGCGACGTCCGATCTGAACGATCTCTATCGCCGCGTGATCAACCGCAACAACCGTCTGAAGCGCCTCATCGAGCTTCGCGCGCCCGACATCATCATCCGCAACGAGAAGCGCATGCTTCAGGAAGCGGTTGACGCCCTGTTCGACAACGGTCGCCGCGGCCGCGTCATCACCGGCGCCAACAAGCGTCCCCTGAAGTCGCTCGCCGACATGCTCAAGGGCAAGCAGGGCCGCTTCCGCCAGAACCTGCTCGGCAAGCGCGTCGATTACTCCGGCCGTTCCGTCATCGTGGTGGGTCCCGAGCTGAAGCTACATCAGTGCGGCCTGCCCAAGAAGATGGCGCTGGAGCTGTTCAAGCCCTTCATCTATTCGCGTCTCGACGCGAAGGGCCTTTCGGCCACGGTGAAGCAGGCCAAGAAGCTCGTCGAAAAAGAGAAGCCCGAGGTCTGGGACATCCTGGACGAGGTCATCCGCGAGCATCCCGTGATGCTGAACCGCGCGCCCACGCTCCATCGCCTGGGCATTCAGGCCTTCGAGCCCGTGCTGATCGAAGGCAAGGCGATCCAGCTGCATCCGCTGGTCTGCGCCGCCTTCAACGCGGACTTCGACGGCGATCAGATGGCCGTGCATATCCCGCTGTCGCTCGAAGCGCAGCTGGAAGCGCGCGTGCTGATGATGTCCACCAACAACATCCTGCATCCCGCGAACGGTCTGCCAATCATCGTGCCTTCGCAGGACATCGTGCTGGGCCTCTATTATCTCTCGGTGCTGCGCGACGGCGACTTCGGTCAGTATTTCGAGGACCCCAAGACCAAGGCGCCCCTGCAGGGCGTGTTCTCGAACATGGCCGAAATCGAACACGCGCTGTTCGCCAAGACCATCACCCTGCACACGCGCATCAAGGGCCGCGCCTGGAGCTTTGACGCCGATGGCAATCGCGTGTCGAAGATCTTCGACACCACGCCGGGCCGCATGATGCTCGGGCAGCTGCTGCCCAACCACAACAAGATCCCCTTCGACGTCGTGAACAAGCTCATGACGAAGAAAGAGATCTCGAACATGATCGACACCGTCTACCGCAACTGCGGTCAGAAGGAGACGGTCATCTTCTGCGATCGCATCATGGTGCTGGGCTTCCGCGAAGCCTTCAAGGCCGGCATCTCCTTCGGCAAGGACGACATGGTCGTGCCGGAGACGAAGCCCGCCATCGTCGAGAGCACCCGCGCCCTCGCCAAGGAATACGAGCAGCAGTACAACGACGGCCTGATCACCCAGGGCGAGAAGTACAACAAGGTCGTGGACGCCTGGGCGAAGTGCACCGACAAGCTCGCCGAGGAAATGATGCTGCGCATCTCCTCCGTCGGCAAGGACGAGACCGGTCGCGACAAGCAGATCAACTCGATCTACATGATGTCCCACTCTGGAGCGCGTGGCTCGCCCGCGCAGATGAAGCAGCTCGCCGCCATGCGCGGCCTGATGGCCAAGCCCTCGGGCGAGATCATCGAGAGCCCGATCATCTCGAACTTCAAAGAGGGCCTCACCGTTCTCGAATACTTCAACTCGACCCACGGCGCCCGCAAGGGTCTCGCCGACACCGCGTTGAAGACCGCGAACTCGGGCTATCTGACCCGTCGTCTCGTGGACGTGGCGCAGGACTCGATCATCACTGAAGTGGATTGCGGCTCGACGGGCGGCATTCGCATGCGCGCCATTCTGGACGCCGGTCAGGTCGTTGCTTCGCTCATCAGCCGCATCCTCGGCCGCACCGCCGCCGAGCCCATCCATGACCTCGAAGGCAATGTGATCGTCGCCGCCGGGGAGATGGTGCAGGAGTGGCATGTCGAGCGCATCAACAGCGCTGGCGTGCAGGAAGTGAAGATCCGGTCCGTGCTCACCTGCGAGGCCAAGAATGGCGTTTGCGGCACCTGCTACGGACGCGATCTCGCCCGCGGCACCCCCGTCAACATGGGTGAAGCGGTCGGCGTCATCGCGGCGCAGTCCATCGGCGAGCCGGGCACCCAGCTCACCATGCGCACCTTCCACATCGGCGGCGCGGCGCAGATCGGTGCGGATCAGTCCTTCATCGAGTCAAATTTCGACGGCACGGTGAAGTTCCGCAACCCGACCATCGCCCGCAACTCCGATGGCGATCTCATGGTCATGGCCCGCAACGTGGCGGTCGTGATCGTTGGTCCCGATGGCTCCGAGCGCTCGGTTCACCGCGTGCAATATGGCGCCCGTCTGAAGGTGGTCGAGGGCGACAAGATCCGCCGTGGCCAGCGCATCGCGGAATGGGACCCCTATACCCGTCCCATCCTCACCGAGGTCGATGGCGTCGTGGGCTTCGAGGATCTGGTCGATGGCCTGTCCATCTCCGAAGCGGTCGACGAGTCCACCGGCATCGCCAAGCGCGTGGTCATGGACTATCGCCTCAACCAGCGTTCGGCCTCCCTCAAGCCTGCGATTCTCATCAGGGGCGCCGATGGCAAGATCACCAAGCTGCCGCGCGGCGGCGAGGCGCGCTACACGCTCCCCGTCGAGTCGATCATCGGCTTCGATCCCGGCGCCGTGGTGAAGGCTGGCGACATCATCGCCCGCATCTCCATGGAGTCCGCCAAGACCCGCGACATCACCGGCGGTCTGCCGCGCGTCGCCGAGCTCTTCGAAGCGCGCCGTCCGAAGGATTGCGCGATCATCGCGGAGATCACGGGTACGGTGAAGTTCGGTCGCGACTACAAGAACAAGCAGCGCATCAGCATCGTTCCGCTCGAAGAGGGCGCGGAGGAGGTTGAGTATCTGATCCCCAAGGGCAAGCACATCCACCTGCAGGATGGCGACGTCGTGGAGAAGGGGGATTACATCGTCGATGGCAATCCCGCGCCCCATGACATTCTCGCCATCAAGGGCGTCGAGGAACTCGCCGCCTATCTCGTCAACGAGATCCAGGAAGTTTACCGGTTG
>CAMDOY010000057.1 GCA_945903655.1 Rhizobium sp. Q54
CGAGCGTGGCCGCATCGCTCGGAAAATCCGCCGCGATCCAAAGCCTCTCGACCGCCTTGAGCGCTTCGCCCATGCCGCGCCCGGGCGCCACGCCGCGCGCCAGAAGATCAGCGCCGCTGAAGGGCAGTTGCGGCTTTGGGGTGGTCGCCACAAAGGCGTCGGCGCTTGCCCAGACGTCATCATGCGCCGCAACGCCCGCCTCAGCCTGCGCCAGGGTCAGAGCGTCCCGCGTCGCCTGAGGGCCATGCTGATAAAGCAGCGCCCGCAAGGCCTTCGGCTCTGGCGGCGCCGTGCAGCCATGCAGCGTCTCAAGCGCGTGGGCGGCGCCAAGCCCCCGCTGCGCCTCCGCATTGGAGAGCCGCAATTCCTCGCGCAGCCGCTCCGCATCCTCGCGCACCAAGACGCCCAGCGCGATGAGCCGCAGCACGGGATCGGCTTTCGCGTCGCGTGCGTGTTCAATCTCGATCACCCGCGCCAGCCTTGCGGGGATCGCCACGCCCGCCAGCACCGGCAGCAGCAGACCCGCCCCGCACATGATGGCGATGGTGGGGGCGCTGTTGCGGGCGGTGAGCAGCTTCAACAGTTCCGCGCGGATGCGCTCGCGCGAGAGGTTATGCATGCCCTCGCGCTCTAACACCGCCGCATGGAACGCCTGCCCATCCAGCGCCCCCTCCCCATAGGCCGCATGAAAGCGGAAAAAGCGCAGGATGCGCAGATAATCCTCGCGCACCCTTTGTTGCGCATCACCGATGAAGCGCACGCGACGTGCGTCTATATCGGCGAGGCCATCGGCGTAATCGAAGATATGCCCCTCGCGATTGCAGGAGAGCGCGTTGATGGTGAAATCGCGGCGCAGCGCGTCCTGTTCGAAGTCGCGGCCAAAGCGCACTTTCGCGCGTCTGCCATCGGTCTCCACATCTTCGCGCAATGTCGTGATCTCGAAGGGCTGGCCCTCCACGATCACCGTCACCGTGCCATGTTCGAAACCCGTGGGGATCGGTCGCAGGCCCGCCGCCTTGGCGCGATCCATGGTGACCCCAGGCGTGGCGGTGGTGGCGAAGTCCACATCGCTGACGGGGACGCCCAACAGATGATTGCGCAGGGCGCCGCCGACCACGCGCGTCTCCTCGCCCGCGCCATCGAAGACGTCGAAAATGCGCCGCACCTTCGCGTTGTCGAGAAAGGAGGGGCTTTGGATTTTGGTTGGGGTCAATCGCAATAGAGCCTCGCATGGAGGTTCTTCAGCATGCCTGCGGTGGCGCCCCAGATGAAGCGCCCTTCATAGGGCATGGCGTGAAAATGCCGCGCGCCCGTTTCGGCCTCGCGCGTATGACGCTGGTGGTTCGCCGGATCCATCAGAAAGCGCAGGGGCACTTCGAAGGCGTCGTCCACCTCTTCGGGGTTCAGGGTTAGTTCAAAGGGCGGGCGCACGATGGCGACGAGCGGAAAGATGCGAAAGCCCGTGCCGGTCGCGTAGAGATCGAGATAGCCGAGCGGGTCCACATGGCGGTGGTGCAGGCCGATCTCCTCCCAGGCCTCGCGCAGCGCCGCCGCCACGGGGCTTTCGTCCTGCGGATCGATCTTGCCGCCGGGAAAGGCGATCTGGCCGGAATGCTGGCGCAGCCTTGCGGCGCGCTGGGTGAGCAGCACGGTCGCGCCCTCTTCCCGCGCCACGATGGGCACCAGCACGGCGGCGGGCTTGCCGGGCCGCGTCACATCCGCCGCGAAGGCCTGGGGCGAGAGCACATGGTCGCCGCCGCGCACCTCCGCTCCCATGGCGTCGGGCGCCAGATCGAGGCGCAGGCGGGCGAGCGCGCGCAGGCGCAGGTCTTCGGCGGAGAAGGGGGCGATCTGCGCAGTGGCCTCCATCACGCCAGATCCTCCAGCGCGTCGGCGGGGCTCATGGGGAAGAAGGTTCCCCCGCAGGCCACCCCGAACATGTCCTGGCCCGCGATCTCCCGCACCTCGCCCAGCGCCGCCAGATCGTAGAACACAGGCCGCGCCACCAGCGCCCAGAGGTCATCGCGCACGCGCACATAGGGTTTCAGCCCGCCGGAGGGGCCGGGCTCGAAGCGCAGGGGATGGGCGGCGTCGACGCTCACCCAGTCGTCCACATTGGTGCGCAGGCGCAGCGCCCGGGCCTCGCCAAGGCCCTCCACCTGCATCTCCACCGCCAGAAAAGGCGCGTCCTCGACCTCCACGCTCACTTTTTCCACCGGTGTGACGAGCACATGACCCTCGGGATCCCGCCGCAGGATCGTGGAAAAAAGCTTGACCATGGCGGCCCGCCCGATGGGGGAGCCCTGATAGGACCAGACCCCGTCGCGCCCGATCTTCAGGCCAATATCTCCACAATGGGGCGGATTCCATTGATGAATCGGGGGCAGGCCGCGTGTTTTCGCCTGCGCAGCCGCCTGCGCCAGGCCGTCAAGGCCGGGGCTGGTGGGGGGCTTGGGGTTCGCTTCATTCGTCATCATTGGCCGCCATGGGTCTGCGGTGGAGCCGAGCCGATCCTCACTTTTGATCGGGGAATGGATCGACAAGCGCCGCGCAGGGCCTAAACTAGTCCTGTTCACGGTCCGCGCCTACAGTGGTCCGACATTTTGGAACGGCCTTGAGGAGAAGTGATGAGCGCGACCCCGGACTCAAACGCCACGTCGCTGGAAAGCGCCATCGCCCAGACCGCCGAGCTTGCGCTGGAGCGCGTGTCTGCGGCTCGCGAGGCCATAGGCCGGGTGATCTTCGGTCAGGAGAAGGTGGTCGAGGAGGTCATGGTCACCCTCATGGCGGGCGGCCATGGGCTGCTGGTGGGCGTGCCGGGCCTCGCCAAGACCAAGCTGGTGGATACCCTTGGCGTCGTGCTTGGCCTTGACGCCCGCCGCGTGCAGTTCACCCCCGATCTGATGCCAGCGGACATTCTGGGCTCGGAAATCATGGAGGAGAGCGAGGGCGGGCGCCGCGCCTTTCGTTTCGTGCGCGGCCCCATCTTCGCGCAGCTACTCATGGCCGACGAGATCAACCGCGCCAGCCCGCGCACCCAGTCCGCCCTGCTGCAATCCATGCAGGAATATCATGTGACCGTGGCGGGCGAGCGCCACGACCTGCCGCGCCCCTTCCATGTGCTGGCGACCCAGAACCCCCTCGAGCAGGAGGGCACCTATCCGCTGCCCGAGGCCCAGCTCGACCGTTTCCTCATGCAGATCGACGTCACCTATCCCGACCGGGCCGCCGAGCGGCGCATCCTCATCGAGACGACCGGCGAGAACGACGCCCGCGCTCGCGCCGCCATGACCGTGGAGGAGCTGATGATGGTGCAGCGCCTCGTGCGCCGCCTGCCCGTGGGCGACAGCGTGGTGGACGCGATCCTCGATCTCGTGCGCTCCGCTCGTCCCGGCGAGGGCGACGCGGCCCTTACCAAACATATCTCCTGGGGCCCCGGCCCCCGCGCGGCCCAGTCCCTCATGCTCGCCACCCGCGCGCGGGCCTTGGTGGATGGGCGCCTCGCCCCCTCCATCGACGATGTGCGGGCCTTGGCCGAGCCGATCCTGAAACATCGCATGGCCCTGACCTTCTCCGCGCGGGCGGAGGGGGAGACCATCTCCGGCGTCATCGCGCGGCTCGCCGCGCGGCTTGGCTGACCCCATGGTGGACGCCCGCCTTCTGGACCCCAGCGAAAGAGCGGCCGAGGCCCGCCACCAGCGCGGCGCGCTGGATCTGGCGCGCCGTCTGCCCGCCCTGCTCGTGGCGGCCAGAGAGGTGGCGGCGACCGTCATGCACGGCGTCCACGGCCGCAAGCGGGCGGGCGTGGGCGAGACCTTCTGGCAGTTCCGCCCCTTCGTCTGGGGCGAATCCACCACGCGGATCGATTGGCGCCGCTCGGCGAGGGACGACCGGGTCTATGTGCGCGAGCGCGAGTGGGAGGCGGCCCATACGGTCTGGGTCTGGATGGATCGATCCCCCTCCATGGCCTATGTCTCGACCCTGGCCATGCAGCCCAAGGTGGACCGCGCCCTCGTGCTCGGCCTCGCCATCGCGGACCTTCTGGTGCGTGGCGGCGAGCGCGTGGGCATGCCCGGCCTGACGCGGGCGCTGGCCACGCGCGGCATCGTGGAGCGCTTCGCCCAGGTGCTGATCGAGGACGAGCGCCGCAATGGCGACACTCCCGCCGAACTGCCCCCCGCGCAGGCTCTGGCGCCGCGCACCCAGGCGGTGCTGATCGGCGATTTTCTCTCGACGCCGGATGACATCCGCACCACCATCCACGCCATGGCCTCGCGCGGCGCGCTGGGCCATGTGGTGATGATCGCCGATCCCGTGGAGGAGACCTTCCCCTTCACCGGCCATACGGAATTTCTGGACGTGGATTCCAGCGCCAGGCTGCGGGTTGGTGAAGCCGAGAGCTTCCGCGCCGACTATATCGCGCGCCTCGCCGCCCATCGCGATTCCATGCGCGAGGCCTGCCTGTCGCGCGGCTGGAGCTTCGCGGTGCATCGCACGGATCGCCCTGCGGCGCAGGCGCTGCTGGCCCTGCGCATGCGCCTCGAAGCCGGGCAGGGGGCCGCCTGATGTTCGGTCTCCCCCTCGCCTTCGCCGCGCCCATGGTGCTCACCGCGCTGGCGCTTTTGCCCGCGCTCTATCTGCTGCTGCGCATCACCCCGCCGCGCCCGCGCCAGGTGGCCTTTCCGCCCCTGCGGCTGATCCTCGACCTGCCGCCCCGCGAGGAGACCCCGGCGCGCACGCCCTGGTGGTTGCTGCTGCTGCGCCTCGCCATCGCCGCCCTCGTCATTCTGGCCATGGCTGGCCCCATCTGGAATCCCCTGCCGCCGGGCGAGGGGGGACGTGGGCCGCTGCTGCTCATCGTCGATGACGGCTGGCCAGCGGCGCCCACCTGGTCGCAGCGCATTCAGGCCGCCAGCGAGCGGGCGCAGACGGCGGGTCGCGATGGCCGCACCACCGGCTTGCTCGTCATGTCCGAGGGCGGGCGCGATGTGCTGCTGGCCGATGCGGGCAAGACCCTGGAGCGCTTGCGCGCCCTCAAGCCCGCGCCTTTCATTCCTGATCGCCTCGTGGCTCTGCCCGCCCTGCAGAAGTTCCTCTCCGCCAACAAGGAGGCGGAGATTGTCTGGCTTTCGGACAGCCTCGAAAATAGCAATGGCCGCGCCTTCGCGCAGAGCCTTCGCGCTGCGGCGGGCGATAACGCCATCCACGCCCTGATGCAGGACAAGCCTGCGCTGGCCATCGCAGGCGCCGAGAATGGCGCGGGCGCGCTGGACGTGCGGGTGATCCGCGCCAAGGCGGAAGGCCCCTCGCAAGGGCTGCTGCGGGCGCTCGATATGAAGGGCGTCGCCATCGGCGATGCGCGCTTTGATCTGGGCGCGGCGCGGGACGTGAAGGCGCGCTTCGATCTGCCCATGGAATTGCGCAACGAGATCGCGCGGGTCGAGATCGTTGATGAACATTCGGCGGGCGCCGTGACCCTGCTGGACGAGCGCTGGAAGCGGCGGCGCGTGGGCGTGGTGTCTGGCGCCAGCGCCGACACCTCCCAACCCCTGCTTTCGCCCTCCTACTATCTCGTGCGGGCGCTGACGCCCTTCGCCGAGGTGCGCGAGCCGCGCGCGGGCAAGGCGGACCCCATCCTCGCCATGCTCGACGATGGCGTCTCCGTGCTGGCGCTGGCCGATGTGGGCGTCATCACCGGCCCGGCGCGGGATCGGCTCATCAAATTCGTGGAAGAGGGCGGCGTGCTGCTGCGTTTTGCAGGCACAAGGCTGGCGGCCTCCAGCGATGATCTGACGCCCGTGCGGTTGCGGCGCGGCGGGCGTGTGCTGGGCGGTTCGCTCTCCTGGGACACCCCCAAGCGCCTCGCCCCCTTCGAGCGCGAAAGCCCCTTCTATGGCCTTGGCATTTCCGACGAGATCACCGTGACCCGTCAGGTGCTGGCCGAGCCCGAGGCGGGCCTGCCCGCCAAGACCTGGGCCGCGCTGGCGGACGGCACGCCGCTGATCACTGCGGGGCGTCGCGGCAAGGGCATGATCGTGCTCGTGCATGTGACGGCGGATACGACCTGGTCGAACCTGCCGCTATCAGGCCTCTTCGTCGATCTCCTGCGCCGCACCATCGCCATCGCCTCCGAAAGCGGGGCGGGCGCCACGGCGGGCGACCCCGCCAACGCCGCCGCCCAGAGGATCGAGAGCGTCGCCCCCACGCGCACCCTCGATGGCTTTGGCGTGCTGGGCGCGCCGCCGCTTTCCGCCCGGCCCATTCCGGTCAATTATGCGGGCGGCGCCAGCGCCGATCATCCGCCCGGCTTCTATGGTCCTGCGGACGCGCTCACGGCGGTGAACGCGCTCACGCTCGACGCCCAACTGAACCCGGTCGATCTCACGGGATTGAAGCTCATGGTGGACCCCCTGCAGAAAGCCGAACCACTGGACCTGCGCCCCGCATTGGTGAGCCTCGCCCTCGCCCTGCTCATCGCCGATGCGCTGGCCTCGCTCTGGCTCGCGGGCGCCTTCAAGCGCGGCTGGAGCCGCCCCGCCGCTGTGGGCGCGCTGGTGCTGCTGCTGGCGGGCTTTGCGCAAATGGCGCCGCAACCCGCGCAGGCGCAGACCGCGCCTGCCCAAACCGCGCCCATCAATCCCCGCGACCGCGACGCCGCCCTGCAAACGCGCCTCGCCTATATCGTGACCGGCGATGGGCGGGTGGATGAAGCCAGCCAGCTGGGCCTCTCCGCCCTGTCTCGCGCTTTGGGCGCCCGCACCTCGCTCGCCCCTGGCGAGCCCATCGGCATTGATCCCGCCCGCGATGAACTCGCCTTCTATCCCCTGATCTACTGGCCCATCGTCGCCGACCGGCCCTTGCCCTCGGCGGAGGCTGTGACGCGCATTTCGAACTACATGAAAAACGGCGGCACGGTGCTCTTCGATACACGCGATGCGCTGACCGCGCGCTCTGGCGGGGAGTCCTCGCCTGAGCAATTGTGGCTGCGCAAATTGCTCGCCAATGTGGACGTGCCCGAGCTCGAGCCCGTGCCGCGCGATCACGTTCTCACCAAGACCTTCTACCTGCTCGACAGCTTCGTTGGCCGCACCACCATCGGCCAGATGTGGATCGAGGCCCTGCCGCCCGAAGCCGAGCGCGCCAATCGGCCCGTGCGCTCCGGCGACAATGTCTCGCCCATCCTCATCACCTCGAATGATCTGGCGGGCGCCTGGGCCGTCTCGCGCAACGGCGAGCCCATGTATCCGCTGACGCCAGGCACGGGACGGCAGCGGGAGATGGCGCTGCGCGCTGGCGTCAACATCGTTATCTACACCCTCACCGGCAACTACAAGGCCGATCAGGTGCATGTGCGTGACCTCCTGGAGCGGCTGGCCCATTGACCTCCTTCAACCTCCAGATCGCCCCCCTCATCCCGATCCCCCTGCTGATCGCGCTGGCGCTCGGCGCCTTGATCGTGGTGGGCCTGGGCCTGTGGGCGCGGCGGCGCGGCGCCTGGCTGCGGGCGGTCGGCCTCGCGCTGGTGCTCGCCGCGCTGACGGACCCCTCGCTGGTGCGCGAGGATCGCAATCCCCTGAAGGATGTGGTCGCCGTGGTGCTCGACCGCAGCGCCAGCCAGAGCATTGGCGAACGCAAGGCGCAGACCGACAAGGCGCGCGTGGACATCGAGAAGGCGCTGGAGGCGCTGGGCGATGTGGAGACGCGCTTCATCGATGGCGGCGCGACTGATACGGGCAATGACGGCACGCGGCTTTTTTCATCGCTCAATGCGGCGCTGGCCGATGTGCCGCCCGAGCGCGTGGGCGCGGCCATTCTCGTCACCGATGGCGTGGTGCATGACATCCCCGCCTCCGCAGGCGCCCTCGGCTTCAAGGCGCCCCTGCATGTCTTCGTGACGGGCCGCGCGGGCGAGCGCGACCGGCGCATCGAACTCATCGAGGCCCCGCGTTTCGGCATCGTCGGCAAGCAGCAGACCATCGCCGTGCGCGTGCTCGACACCGCCGACAAGGGCGAGCGCGTGGCGATCACCGTGCGGCGCGATGGGGTCGAAATCGCCTCCTTGCGCGCCACGCCCGGCCAGATCGTGCGCGCGCCCGTGATGATCGAACATGGCGGGCCCAATGTGGTGGAGCTGGAAATCGCGCCCCTGCCCGATGAGCTGACCACGCTCAACAACAAGGCCGTCGTCACCATCGAGGGCGTACGCGACAAATTGAAGGTGCTGCTGGTGTCGGGCGAGCCCCATGCAGGCGAGCGCACCTGGCGCAATCTGCTGAAGTCCGACGCCAATGTGGAGCTGGTGCATTTCACCATTCTGCGCCCGCCGGAAAAGCAGGATGGCACGCCCATCAACGAACTTTCGCTGATCGCCTTCCCCACCGCCGATCTCTTCGGTCGGAAGATCAGGGAATTCGATCTCATCATCTTCGACCGCTATTCGAACCAGACGGTGCTGCCGCAGGTCTATTTCGAAAACATCGTGCGCTATGTGCGCGAGGGCGGCGCGCTGCTGATGGCGACGGGGCCGGATTATGCGGGTCGCGATGGGCTCTATTTTTCGCCGCTGGGCAAGATCGCGCCCGCGCGCCCGCAGGGGCCCTTGGTGCAGCGTCTGTTCCGTCCCGCGATCTCCGATGAGGGCGCCAAACATCCGGTCACGCGCGGGTTGCCGGGCTCGCAACAGAGTCCGCCCGCCTGGGGCGAATGGTATCGGCAGGTGGCCACCGAAAAACTGCGCGGCGTCTCCGTGCTCTCGGGCGCCGACAACCTGCCGCTGCTGCTGCTCTCGCGCGAGGAGAAGGGGCGCGTGGGCCTGCTGCTCTCCGATCAAATCTGGCTCTGGGCGCGGGGCTTTCAGGGCGGCGGACCGCATCTCGATCTCATGCGCCGCCTCGGCCATTGGCTGATGAAGGAGCCGGAGCTGGAGGAAGAGGCCCTGCGCGCCAGCGCGCGCGGCAAGGAACTCTCCATCGAGCGCCAGAGTCTGAAGCCCTCCACTCCTGCGGTCATCATCACTTCGCCCACCGGCAAGACCCAGAGCGTGACGCTGGCGGGCGCCGAGCCCGGCCTGTCGCGGGCGCAGGTGACGGTGGAGGAATTCGGCCTCTATAAACTCAGCGACGGCGAACTCTCGACGCTGGTGAATGTGGGCCCCGAGAACCCCCGCGAGTTTCAGGACGTGGTCTCGACATCAGACCTGTTGAAGCCGCTGGCGCAAGCCACCGGCGGCACCGTGCGGCGCATCAGCGCTGGCGCAGGAGACGCGATCACCCTGCCGCGCTTCGTGGCCATGCGCGACAGCCCGCTCTATGGCGGCGCCGATTATGTCGGCGTGAAGCGCACGGGCGCGAGCGTGGTGACAGGGGTTGGCGTCGCGCCGCTGGCGATGGGCTTTCTGGGCTTGATCGCGCTGCTGGGCAGCGTGCTGGCGGGCTGGCTGTGGGAGGGGCGGCGGAGGCGGGTCAACTAAGCCCGCGAAATCGCTCCCGTCAGCCCCTCGAAGGCGCCTTCCACCAATTCGCAATAGAGCACGCGGGCCGGGTCCACCGGGCCGGGCATGGTCAGGCGTCCCTGGGGGACGCGTTGGAAGCCGACGCGTTTGTAATAGGGCTCGTCGCCCACCAGGATCACCAGACGGTGGCCGCAGGCGCGGGCGGTCTCCATTGATTTCATCATCAGGGCCTCGCCAATGCCGCGCGAGCGGAAGGGCGGATCGACCGTCAGGGGTCCCAGCAGAAGCGCGGGCGCGCCGCCGGCCTTGATCGCCGTCATGCGATTGGCGCCCACCAGCAGGGTGCCCACATGGGCGACGAAGGAGAGCTCCGGATCGGGGCTCACGCCCTCGCGCAGGCGATAGGCTGTGAGGGCGAAGCGGCCGGGGCCGAAGGCGCGATCATCGAGCTTGTCGATGGCGGGCAGGTCGGCGGGGGTCAGCGGGCTCAGGGTCAGGGAGAGGTCGGTCATGGATCATCCGGCAAGCGAGACGCGCAGGGTCGGGCGGCGCTGGGGAGCGCTTCGATCAGAGGGTTGGTCGTCGCTGGCGGTTCATCACCCCGCCCCTTTAGCACGGGCGATGCGGCGCGCAAACCGCCTCAGCGACGGGGCCTGAGCGTGGCGGTCGCGTCCTGGACGTTGTCCGGCACGAAGACGCCATCGGCCCGCAGATAGCCGCGCGTGATCGGGCGGGGCGGAGGGAGGGGCGCCGAGGGCAGGGGCAGAGGCGGCAGAAGTACGGGCTCCCGCAGGGCGGCGCTGCGCGCCAGCGGCGCTTGGGGCCTTGTCATGGGTACGGGCGGCAGGGCGGTGTCCAGCGTCATGGCGGTGCGCGAGGGCAGGTTGGGCGCGCCCGCCTGGGCCACGTCGATGTCGTCGTCGATATCGGGCGCCTCGGGCAAGCCATCGCGGCGCTGGGGGGCGGGCAGAAGCTGCGGCGAGGGCAGGGGCTTGCAGATGCGGCGCGGGCCTGAGGAGGTCTGGCCGTGCATCGCCAGATCGAGATGGATGTGATTGTGGTGGTTGGCGTCGGAGCCTGGCGCCAGCACGGTGGTGAAGATGGTGCAGGCGCCCGCCTGCACCTCGCGCAGAAAAGCCATCTGCTGGGCGTCGCCCCGCGTCCAGCCCTTTTCAATGGTGAGGCGGCGACCATCGGCGAAGTGGAAGGCGCCGATATCCACCGCATTGCCGAAAGAATGTTCGGACAGGCGATGGCTGCGATGGCCGTCGATGGCGCGGCAGGCATAGGCGCCCATGGAATCGATCTGCGTCACGGGCTGGCCGAAGCGGGCCATGGCGATGGGCTGCACCACATCGCGCAACCAATCCTCCAGCGCCGCCGTCATGGGGCAATCGAGGGTCTGGGTGGCATTGAAGGCCACGGCGCCGTCAGCCAGAGCCGTCACCTTGAGGGGCGTGTCGAGGCCGCAGATGCCCGGCCCATCGATGGCGCTGGCGGGCTGGATATAGGGCGACTTGGTGATCCGTTTCTCTGCGAAGCAGGCCTTGTCCGCCTGGGCGCGCCAAGCCGGGCGTTCGGCGCGCCGAAACAGGCCGCATCCCGCCAGAAGCAGGGCCAGACCCGTGATCAGAGCCAAAGAGAAAACGCGACGCGCCATCCCCTAGGTGATGCGCGAAAAGGCTTAAGGGCGGCTCAAGTTTCACGGTTAACAAAGGGTTGACGGCGCGAGGGAGCCCGCGCCGTCCTTGTCTGGAGATTACGAAGTCTCGCCCGTGGGGCGATTGTGGCGGGCCTTCATGAAGCGCTCGAACTCCTCCCGGTCGCGGGCGCGGCGCAGCTCTTCGATGTGGACGGCGAATTCGCGCTCGGCCTCCTCCAGCTTGCGGCGCTCCTCCTCGAGGCGGGCGAGCTCGGAATCCCGCCATTCATCGAAGGCCCGGTTGCCCGTGGGGCGCATGCCGCCGAAGGGCGACCAACCGCCCCGGCTTGGGCGGGGCGCGTCCGGCGCCTCCCAGGCGCTCTGCCAGGCGGCGCTGTTCCAGGTGGAATTCCGCCAGCCGCCGCAGGCGTTTCGCAGGCTCTCCACCCGCTCCTGCAGGAAGCTGTAGAGGTCGCCGGGATAGTCGCTGCGCCTTTGCCAGATCTTGAAGCCGATGACCGCCAGGCCAACGGGCCAGAAGAGGATGAAGCCGAGCACCAACGCCAGCAGTTCGAAGGGGCGCCAGACATGGCTCTGGCGGATGGACCCTGCGCCGCAGCATCCGGTGCGGGACCCCTGCGGACCCGGGTCCTGAGAGGGATGGCTTGAATAGGAGGTCATGAGCGTCTCCAGTGGCCGTTCGAGGCCCCCGCCCCCCATGGAAGTGGGAAGGCGCCCGGGGCCTTGTCCAGTGGCGCGCCCGGATTTGGCGGCGATCTTCGCCTTGAAAAATAAAAATTTTTCGAATTTGGCGCAATTTGCGGCGCGGATGTCGCTTAGCAAGGCCATGATCAGGTTTCGTCAGGGAAGCCTTTTGACATTGGCTTTGACGTGTCGGGTTCCGCGCTGCGGCGTCCGCTCTTGGGGCCTCCCGCGCGCCCTGAAGGCTCAAGATCACAATTTCGCGAGTCACCTGCTTCTGAAATGTGATTTCAGCCCTGTTCCATTTCTTTTGCGCTACCACCATATTCATCGGGCTGGCGCTTCGCCGGTTTCCAACGAGGGTCCTCCATGTCCCCCATCGCGTTTTCTGTTCGCAAGATGTTTTCCCGCCATGGCGCTCTGGCGCTCGGCTTGGCCGCAGTACTGGCTTTCGCCCCCGCCGTCGTAGAGGCACGTCAGGGCGGCGGGTCCAGCGCGGGCAGCCGTGGGTCCAACACCCATTCCGCGCCCCCGGCGACCTCAACCGCGCCCAACTCCGCCGCGCCCATGCAACGCTCGGCCACCCCGCAGCCCGCCGCCAGTCCGGCGGCCAACGCCGCTGCGGCGGCTCCCCAGCGTGGCGGCATGTTCAGCGGCTTTGGCGGCGGCCTGATGGCCGGTCTGCTGGGCGCTGGCCTCGTGGGCATGCTCTTTGGCGGCGGCTTGACCGGCGGCCTTGGCGGCATCGCCTCCATGTTCGGCCTCCTGCTTCAGCTGGGCCTGGTTTTGATGCTCGTCGTTTTCGCCGTCAAATGGTTCAGCCGTCGCAACCAGCCGGCTGCAGCCATGGCGGGTGGCCCCCAGCAGTCTGCTTTCCAGGGCGCCCCTGGCCCGCAGGGCGGCTTCGGTGGCTTTGGAGGCGGCGCCGCCCCCGCGCCGCAGCCTCAGGCCCCTGTGGTCACGCCGATTCAGGTGCAGGACGCAGACTTCGGCCAGTTCGAGCGTCTGCTGTCCGAGAGCCAGAGCGCCTACAGCGACGAGAACATGGATCGCATGCGCTCCATGGCCACGGCTGAGATGGTCGCCTACTTCTCCCAGGAGATCGCCGCGAACGCCCGCAATGGCGTGATCAACAAGGTCTCCGACGTGAAGCTGCTGCAGGGCGATCTTGCGGAGGCCTGGCGCGAGGACAACGAGGAATACGCCACCGTCGCCATGCGCTTCTCCCTCACCGACGTGATGCAGGACCGCGCCACCGGCCGCATCGTGTCCGGCGACCCCGCCAAGACGGATGAGGCCACGGAGGTCTGGACCTTCGTGCGTCCCGTGGGCTCCGGCCAGCAGGGCTGGAAGCTCTCGGCGATCCAGCAGGCGGCGTAAGCTTCAGGCGACAATAAAACAGAGCGGCGAGGCTTTCGGGCCTCGCCGTTTTGTTGCAAAATACCAAAATGATCGGCGTGAAGCCGACGTTCGGGAGGATCTTATGAAAGCCCTTTACGGCGCGCTTGCGGGCGCAATCGGCCTCTTGGCCTCTTCTGCGGGCGCTCTGGCCCAGCAAAATCTCGACACCTTCCGCATCGCCATCGGCGGCTTCGGCCTCTGGGCCACGGAGGCGCCGCGCCTTGGCCAGCAAGCCGGCATCTTCAAGAAACACGGCATCAACGTCGAATATTACGCCACGGCGGGGGCGGGCGAGTCCCTGCAGGCGGTGATCTCCGGCTCGGCTGATCTGAGCGTGGGCGTGGGCACCACGGGCGTCATGGGCGCCTTCGCCAAGGGTGCGCCGGTGCGTATCTTCGGCGCCAATTTCACGGGCGCAGGCGATCTGTACTGGTATGGGCGGGCCGAATCACCCCTCAAGAGCCTCAAGGACGCCACGGACAAGACCGTGCTGGGCTTCTCTTCCAACGGGTCCAGCAGCAACACGGTCGCGGTGGCGCTGGCGGAAGAGACCGGCGGCAAGATGAAGCTGCTGGCGGCGGGCGATCAGGCCAGCACCTTCACGCAGGTCATGTCCGGCCAGATCGATCTGGGCTGGGCGGCGCCTCCCTTCGGTCTGAAGGAGATCGCCGAGGGCAAGATCCGCATCGTCGCCACCGGCAATGACGCGCCCTCCCTCCGCGACCAGACCGTGCGGGTGGATATCGCCAGCCTGAAGGTGATGACCGAGCGCAAGGAGGCGCTGGCCCGCTATGTGAAGGCCTATCGCGAGACTCTGGACTGGATGTATTCCGACCCCAAGGCCATCGAGATGTGGGCCGCCAATATCGG
>CAMDOY010000058.1 GCA_945903655.1 Rhizobium sp. Q54
CCCTGCGCGCCTCCAACCAGGACGGCCTCTACGAAGTTTTCTACCGCCACCAACGCATCGCCCGTCTCGACTTCCGAGCCGAGAAAAGCGATGCTCAACCCGTCCACCATGTCTCCGAACAGGTGTCCACCATCTCTCCGGTCTGAACAGTGGGGAGGGTCGGCCGCGCCAGCGGACGGGGTGGGGGTCGGGGAATGCTGATCGGGAGCGCCTGTTAGCCCGGCGCCTGCTTTTGCAGTGCTGGCCTCGCCAGCACCCCTCCGGCAAGCGGAGAAGGAACCCCCGTCGTTGTCGGGAAGGTGATCGGCAGACCCTCCATGCAGCGCACCGCCAGATAGGCGAAGGCCTGCGCCTCCATGGCGTCCACGGACCAGCCATGCTGCTCCGCCGTCGAAACCTTGCAAACCAGCCGCGCCCCAAGCTCGCGCATGAGGGTCGGATTGCGCGCCCCGCCGCCGCATACCACCAGCTCCCCGGGCCTCTTGGGCAGATGGGGCAGCAGCCGCGCCACGCTGGCGGCGGTGAAAGCGGTGAGGGTCGCGGCGGCGTCCTCCAGTGAAAGCGAATTCACAACTTCACGAGAAAAAGCATTTCTATCCAGTGATTTAGGTGGCTTCTTCTCAAAGTATGGATGAGCCAGCAAAAGCCCCAAAGCCGCCTCATCCACCCGCCCCCTGGCCGCCGTGCGCCCGCCCCTATCCATGGGCTTGCCCGCGCGGGCGTGCATCAGATCGTCGAGCAGGGCGTTGCCCGGGCCGGTGTCGCAGGCGATGGGATCATAGCCATCGTCCACATAGGTGACATTGGCGACGCCGCCGATATTCAGGAAAGCGACCGGCCCCACGATATCAGCCGCCTCGATCAGGGCCCGGTGATAAACCGGCACCACCGGCGCCCCCTCGCCCCCCGCCGCCACATCGGCGGCGCGGAAATCATAGGCCACGGGGATCCCCAACCGGTCGGCGAGCCCCTGGCCGTCGCCGATCTGCACCGTCAGCCCCTCGCGCGGGCGATGGATCACCGTCTGGCCGTGAAAGCCAACCACATCCACATCCGTCGCCGCGACGCCATTCTGCTCCAGAAACCGCTCCACCGCCTCCCCATGGCGGCGCGTGACCATGCGCTCGCAGGCGAGAATGGCGGGGGGCCGGGCATGGCGGTCGGTCAGGCCAACGGCCTCGTCAAGGGCCGCGCGCAGCAGCTTGCGGTCGGCGGCGCCATAGGGGCGAAACAGGGAGGGCCCCTGCCGCACCTCGTTGCGCCCGTCGGTCTCGATCAGGGCGACGTCCACCCCATCCATGGAGGTGCCGGACATGAGGCCGATGGCCGTGAACAGAGGCATGAGCGAATCCGCGTGAGTGGCGACGCTAGCATCTGGCCTGGCTCAAGGCTGCGGCCCGGGCGCCACGGGCGCGCGAAATCCACTGCCAGGGCGCGCGGAATGGTGTATCCTGACCCAAATCAAGGGAGCATCACCATGCCTATCAAGAAGCTCACCCTCGCCGCAGCCTTTGTCGCCCTCGCCGCCACAACCGCCTTCGCCCAGACGCCGGGCGTCCGGGTGCGCGGCACGGTGGAGAAGCTCGAAGGGGGCGTCGCCACCGTCAAAACCGCCGAGGGACAGAGCGTCACCCTGAAGCTGGCTCCCAATGTCTCCATCTCCGCCGTGATGAAAATCAGCGCCGCCGAGATCAAGCCGGGTTCCTTCATTGGCGCAGGCGCAAGGCCAAAAGCCGACGGCTCCCTGAGCGCCATCCAGATCTACGTCTTCCCCGAAGCCCTGCGCGGCACCGGCGAGGGCCATCGCGACTGGTCCGCCATGCCCCAGACCACCATGACCAACGCCACGGTCGCCGAGACCGTGAGCGCCGTGAATGGCCCCGAACTGACCCTGAAATACAAGGACGGCGAGAAGAAACTCGTCATCGGCCCCGACGCCAACATCATCACCACCGTACCCGCCGAGGCCTCGGACCTGAAGGTGGGGACCGAGCTGGTCACCACAGCGACCAAGAGCGAAGATGGCAGCCTCACCGCCGCGCGGATCACCGTCGGCAAGAACGGCGTGGCGCCGCCCTTGTGAGGTCAGGCGATGCTGAGGCGGATCTGCCGCCTCAGCCCTCCGGCCATTCGTAAAGCCGATCCACGAACGCCATCAACTCGTTCCCCGCCGGGTCGCCTGCGGCTATGGCCTGAGCCTGCTGGCGGCATAGCTGGGTAAAAGCAGGGTCGCGGGTCTCTGCCGCAGGAATCGGGCGCTGCTGATCGGTAACCCGTCGCCGGGGCGCCGAACTGGTGGGCCCATCGGCAGGGGGCTTGCGGGACTTCGACATGAGACGCCTCCTTGCGTAAATTGTTACGCTCTACGCCCGGGAATTTCCACCCCCTCGCAAGCCGCCATTGCGCTTCGCCCGCCCCTCCCCTAAACCTCGCCGATCCCGCGAGGTCGTCATGTCCGCATCATTCATCCCTAAGTCCGATTTTCTGTCCGTGCTCATGGAGCGCGGCTATATCCACCAGTGCTCCGACTTCGAAGGGGTCGACGCCAAGGCCAAAGCGGGCGAGCTGATCGCCTATATCGGCTTTGACTGCACGGCCTCCTCCCTCCATGTGGGCTCGCTGGTGCAGATCATGATGCTGCGCTGGCTGCAGAAGACCGGCGGCAAGCCTGTGCCGCTCATGGGCGGGGGCACCACGCGGGTGGGCGACCCCTCCGGCAAGGACGAGAGCCGCCGCATGCTCTCCCTCGACGACATCGAGGCCAACAAGACCAGCATCAAGCAGGTCTTCTCGAAATTCCTGACCTTCGGCGAGGCCCGCACCGACGCGGTCATGCCCGACAACGCGGAATGGCTGACGGCGCTGAACTACATCGATTTCCTGCGCGACGTGGGCCGCCACTTCTCGGTCAACCGCATGCTGTCCATGGATTCGGTGAAGATGCGGCTTGAGCGCGACCAGGAGCTCTCCTTCATCGAATTCAACTACATGTGCCTGCAAGCCTATGATTTCGTGGAGCTTCACCGCCGTTACGGCTGCCTGTTGCAGATGGGCGGATCGGACCAGTGGGGCAATATCGTCACGGGCATTGATCTGGGCCGTCGCATGGGCGCGCCGCAGCTCTATGCGCTCACCTCGCCCCTGCTCACCACCGCCTCGGGCGCCAAGATGGGCAAGACGGCGGCGGGCGCGGTCTGGCTGAATGCAGACATGCTGCCGGTCTATGACTACTGGCAATATTGGCGCAATACCGAGGATGCGGACGTGGGCCGCTTCCTGAAGCTCTTCACCGACCTGCCGATGGACGAAATCCGCAAGCTGGAGGCGCTGGCGGGCGCGGAGATCAACGAGGCCAAGAAGATCCTCGCGACCGAAGCCACCGCCATGCTGCATGGTCGCGAGTTGGCCGAGGCGGCTGCGCAAACGGCTCGCCAGACCTTCGAGGAAGGCTCCCTCGCCACCTCGCTCCCCACGGTCGAGATCGCGGCCAGCGAACTGGCGGCGGGGATCGGCGTGCTCAGCGCCTTCGTGAAGGCGGGCCTCGTGCCCTCCACAGGCGAGGCGCGTCGTCAGGTCAAGAGCGGCGGCTTGCGGGTCAATGACGCACCGGTGACGGACGAGCGGGCGCAGCTCTCCAACGCCGATCTGATGGGCGAAGGGGTGATCAAGCTCTCCTTCGGCCGCAAGAAGCATGTGCTGCTGGCGCCGCGCGCCTGAACCCGAAGCAAGCCTCAGCGCAGCGGCCCGGGCGGCGCGGGCGGGATATCCGTGGGCGGGAGCGGCAAACCTGGGCCCGGGCTGGGAGCTGGGCCGGGCGCGCCCTCGCCCACCCCAAAGATCTTGCGGAACAATCCTGGCGCAATAGCGGATAGCGGATTGATCGTCAGCTGCGGCGCGCTCACCGCCCCGGTGGCGCGGAAATTGACGGCGAAAAGCCCCTCATTGGACCCTCCGCCCAGGATCGGCCCGAAGACGGGTATTTGTGAAAACAGATTATTGACCCCATAGGCGGGCACGAAAGTCCCGACCACATTGAGCCGGTCGCGCTCAAAATCGACGGCGCCATCCATCTTGATCCCGATCTGGTTGCCATAGAGCAAGCCATCGCGAATGGTGATCTCGGCGCCTGTGCGCGTGAAGGCCGCCTGCATGCGCGAGAAGACGGAAGCGCCCGTATCGATCTTCACGGCGCCCCTGTCATCGCGCAGGGCCACGCCCTCCGTCACCAGGCGACGAAGCGCGGGCTCATCGCGCAGAATGAAGTCGCTGACCCTGAAGGAACCATCGACGCCGCCCGCGTCGAAACGCGCGGCGAATTCGAATTTCCCCCCCTCCATGCGCTTGTAGACATCGAGGAAGTTCAGGAAAGCGCCCCCATCCCCCGTGGAGATGGAGACGACGGGATCTCCGGCGCTGGAGCGGGTGGTCACGCCGATCACCGGCGCCCGACCAGTGCGCGCCTGCAACTGGAAATTGCGGACGCCGCCGCCCTGGCGCGACACCTTCATGTCCACGCCCGTAAGGCTCTGGCGATTGGCGCCGACCACGCTGGCGGCGCGCAGATCCAGATCGATGTCCTTGGCCGCGCTGAGGTCCCTGGCGCTGCTGTCCGACAACATGCTCTTCAAAAAGGGTCTGGCGTCCATGGCGCTGGCGCGGACGGTGACCTTGAGGGCGTCCCTGACCTCATCGACGTCGATCTTCATGTCGTCCCCCGGCGACAACCGGAACTGGGAGAGACGAGCCGAGCGAAAGGCCCCGTTGGCGTCCAGCTCGAGGGAGCCACGCGCCAGGGCGCCCGCAGCCGTCTCGAAGAGCAGTTGATCGATGGTTGACCCGCGCGCCGTGTTGTCCAGCAGAAAACTCGCCTTGGCGGGCCTGCCTGCGGGCTTCACCAATCCCGGCAAGACCCCATCGATGGCGGTGCGCTGGAGATCAAGCTCCACCTGGGCGGGCGGCAACTCCTTCACGCCAAAGGCGGAGGTGACGCGCACCCCGATCGGTCCCGTTACGCCAGAGCCCAGCGTCATGCCCAGGCGATTGCGCCCGGCGTCGTCGAGTTGAAAGCCTATGGCTGCCTCCATCTCTGCGCCCGGCGCCTGCTTCAGTTCGATGGTGATTGGCCCGCCCAGCAGACGCCCCTGCCCGCTACCCTTGAGCCCGCTGGCGTCGCTGACGAGGATGAGCTGCCCCTGATCGAGCTTCTCCTTGCCGATGAGCTTGTCGATGGTGAGATTCGAAATGGCAGCGTTCACCCGCACCACAGTGTCGTCGGGCCCGGTGGATTTTTTGCTGAGTTTCAGATTGACGTTGAGCTGGGCGTCCACCTGCCCCTTCAGGATCGAGCTGTCGATCAGCATGCCGCCATAAGGCTTCATGCCCTCGCGACCCAGAATATCCGCCACCGCATCCATGGACCCCGTAAAACGGGCCTGCACGGAGGCCGGGGCGGGCTTCTTGTCATTATCGGGGGCGATGAAGAGCGCATCGGTAAGGGTCAGCCGCCGACCATTCTGCCCTTCGATGGCGCCGCGCGTGATGGTGAGACTTGTTGTGTTGCCCGTCACCACGCCGCTCGCCTCGACGCCCACAAGGGGCGGCACGCCCGGCAAAAGCAGCAGGGCGCCGTTGGAGACGGTGAAATCAACCCGAACGGAGGGGTCTGACAAAACCGTATGATTCTTCAGGGCGGCGAATGCTGCGGCGTCGAAATCAATTGCGATCTTGCCCGCCAGCGACCCGCCGCCCAGACGATCAAAGAGGTAACCACGCACCGGCGGCGCGACGGGACTCGGCCAGAGGCGAAGGACCGCATGAGAGGGCATGCGCCCAATGGTCAGGCCCAGCTGCAAACGGGGCTGTCCGGGCTCCTCGAGCGAGGCTTCCACGGTCCCCTTCAGATCCACAAGCGGCCCCGCGACCTCAAACTGATCGATGAGGAGTTTGCGCGTCTGCGGAAAGAGCCGCGCGACGAGCCGTCCACGCTCCAGAGCGAGCGGGACCTGCCCGGGGCGCTGTGGCCCGAAGACGCTGCCCGGCGCGCTGGAGGCCTCGAGGCTCCAGGCCTCCGCCTCCGTCCGGGGGGGCGACAGGGTGGCGGAGAAGCCGATGCGCGACGCGCCGCTGCGCCATTCGCCGCCCTCCAGCATCAGCCGATGACTGGCGGGGTCAAAACGAAAAGCGCCTTTCAAGGCCTCGACCAAAGCCGGCTCATGGTCAGGATCATGCAGATAAAAGTAGCCTGCGCCAAAGGCGAAGGACCCTTCGCTGACGCCAAGGCCACCCTCGGGGGTCAGGCCAAGCCGCAGCTTGAACGACAGGGGCATGTCGAAATCAAAAGGCGGATCGCGCAAGCCCGGCAGGAGCGAGAGTTCGTCGAAGCTGAGGTCGCTGACTTCAACGTCAAGCGCCCTTTCGGCCCCCTGCTCCATCGTGCGGGCGTCGATGCGCCAGCGTCCGTTCGGCCCCACGGCGGACAGGCCCAGATGGGCGCTGGAACGGCTCTTCTCAAAAGCGAATTGAAGGTCTTCAAAACGAATGGACCGGTCCGCCGCCTGGTCCTCGAAGACCAGGGTTCCCCGCGCCACGCCAATGTGTTTCAGCTCGCCCAGCAAGGCGTTGCGGCTGGTGGCGGCGTCCATCACCTGGCGCAAACCCTCGGAGAAGACATCAATCGCAGGGGTCTGCGCCTTTGCGGGCGCCGACAGGACAACGGACTCAGCGCCCGCCAGAAGCGACAGGGACCCGTCAGGCGATACGGAAAGACGCAGGCTCAAATCGAGCAGATCAAGGCGCACCGGCGCCACATCGCCCATCAGCAGCGAGGCGAAATGGACCAGGAGTTCGGCCCGGGGCGCGGACAGGACCGTGCGCCCGCCCGGATCCTTCACCACCACATCGGCGAAAACGAGGCCAACGCCCCGCAGACCCTTCTCGACAGTGGCAGCCGCGAACCTGAAGGCGTAACCCTCGCCCAGACGTCGATCCAGATCGCGTTCGATATGTGGCTTGAAGGCCTCCAGCGAAATCGGCCCCTGCTCCAGGCGAAAGGCCAGAAAACCTGCGGCGGCCCCGCCGACGAGCACAAGAATCGCCATTAGGGCGGAGAGGGAACGGAAAACCCGCGCCACAGGACCCCGGCGGCCCCCACGCATGCGCAAGCCCTCATCGCTGCGCCGCTCGCCAAAGCGTCCGCGAAGCCTGGTCAGCGCGCTCTGCCGCGCCCTATCATGCCTCTCCTCGACCAAGGGCCTGCTGATCCTTCCCCATTGGCGTCGCCAATGCCTCTTGCGATTCGCGCAAATTACAGCTTCCTGAGGATTCTCGCATCCGCCGAACCCAGACCATCGTATGCAACTGCGCAGGGAATAAGACGAAAGGAAGGCATTATGTCGAGCACGCCAGCCGTTGGAACCAAGGCGCCAGCCTTCAATCTGCCCACGGACGGGGGCGGCGAGCTGAGCCTGAACGCCCTGAAGGGCAAGAAGGTGGTCCTCTATTTCTACCCGAAGGACGATACGTCAGGATGTACGCGCGAGGCCATTGATTTCAACGGGATGAAAGAGGCCTTCGCCAAGACGGGCGCCGTGGTGGTGGGCGTGTCCCCGGATTCGGCGGCCAGCCACGACAAGTTCAAGAAGAAGCACGGCCTCGATTTTCCGCTGATCGCCGACGAGGAAAAGTCCATGCTGGAGGCCTATGGCGTCTGGACCGAGAAAAGCATGTATGGCCGCAAATACATGGGCGTGGAGCGCACCACCCTGCTCATTGGCGCCGACGGCAAGGTGGCGCAGGTCTGGAACAAGGTGAAGGTGCCCGGCCATGCGGACGAGGTTCTGGCCGCCGCCCAGGCGCTAAAATGAGCGCATGATCACGGAATTCTCGAAAAATTAACCATATTGATCGACCTTGGGGGGGTTCATTCTTGGAATTTTCCCGCCCATGTCTTTCACCCCTGCCCCCACGGGACAGCATCATCCCTCCGGCGTCGTTCTGAGCTTCGCGCGCAAGGGCCGGGTGCGCACCCTGCGGCTTGGCCCCCTGGCCCTCAGCCTGATCATCGCGACGCCGATCTTCGTCCTGACAGCCAGCGCCGCCGCGCTTTGTTGGAACATCTTCCGCGATGACGTGCTCGTGTCGCTCATGCGCCGCCACGGGGATATGCAGGTCGCCTATGAGGATCGCCTCGCCGCCATGCGCGCGCAGATCGACCGGGTGACGAGCAGGCAGCTTCTTGACCAAAACACCCTTGAGGGGCAGGTGCGTCACCTGCTCTCCCGTCAGGCCCAGCTGGAGGCCCGCGCGGCCACGATCACGGCGCTGGCCGAGCAAATGGGCCTCGAGGCGCGCCCTCCCGCCGCAGCCGAACCCCAGCGCCACCAACCCGCTCCCGCGCCTTTGGAAAGTCGCCCGGCCCAAATCGAAAAGCCTCGTCCCGTAGCCAGCGACAAACCCCTGCCCGAAGGCTTTCAATTGCGCTCGGGCCTGACCCATCCCCCTGGCGTATCGGGCGTCGGTCCCGACAAGCCAGAGCCCTCCACCAACCAGGACATCGCCATCCTGACCCGTGGCGTCGACCGTATGGAGCGCGACCAGATCCAGGCGGTCGCCCAGATCGGCGCCACCGCCAGACGCAAGGTGAGCCGTCTGAAGGAGGTCATCACGGAAACTGGCCTCTCCCCGGACAGGCTCTCGACCCCGAGCGGCAAGGCCATCGGCGGACCCTTCGTCGCCCTCAAGGCCGATCCCGATGGCTCCCCCTTCGAACGGGAGTTGAGCCGCATGTCCCGGGATTATGAGGCGGCCAGCCGCCTGACCCAGATCGTCTCCACCCTGCCCCTGCGCCGCCCCCTCGCCGGACGACTGGAGATCACCTCCAGCTATGGCCCACGCATCGACCCCTTTCTGGGCCGCATGGCGCTCCATGCGGGTCTGGACATCCGGGAAGAGCCCGGGACGCCCGTGCGCGCGACCGCTGGCGGAAAGGTCGTTTCGGCCGGATGGAGCGGCGGCTATGGCAATATGGTCGAGATCGAGCACGAGAACGATCTGTCCACCCGCTACGGCCACCTGTCGATGATCTTGGTGGCCGAGGGTCAATATGTCTCGCCCGGGACCATCCTGGGCCGCGTGGGCTCCACGGGCCGCTCCACCGGCCCGCACCTTCATTATGAGGTGCGGATTGATGGCGAGGCGGTCGATCCCGGTCGGTTCCTGCGGGCGAGCGACAGGGTGGCTGGGGTGAGGTGAGCCCTTAGTCCACATCCTCGACGCTGTCGGGACCGCCCCCATAGACGCGCTGGGCCAGAGAGGCCTGCATGAACTTGTCGAGGTCTCCGTCCAGCACATCGGAGGGCGTGCCAGAGACTGTGCCGGTGCGCAGGTCCTTCACCATCTGGTAGGGCTGCAGCACATAGCTGCGGATCTGGTGGCCCCAGCCGATTTCGCTCTTGGACTCCGCCGCCTTGTTGGCCGCAGCCTCACGAATCTCCAGCTCCCGCTCATAGAGGCGGGCGCGCAGCATGTTCCAGGCGGTGGCCCGGTTCTTGTGCTGGGAGCGTTCGGACTGGCAGGCCACCACGATGCCCGTGGGTACATGGGTGATGCGCACAGCCGAATCCGTCTTGTTGACGTGCTGGCCGCCCGCGCCCGAGGCGCGATAGGTGTCGATGCGGCAATCGCTCTCGTTCACATCGATGATGATGCGGTCATCCACGGACGGGTACACCCAGACCGAGGCGAAGCTGGTGTGGCGCCGTGCGTTGGAGTCGAAGGGCGAGATGCGCACCAGACGATGCACGCCCGACTCGCTCTTCATCCAGCCGTGGGCATTGTGCCCCTTGATGAGCAAGGTGGCGGACTTGATGCCCGCCTCGTCGCCAGAGGTCTCCTCGATCACCTCGACCGTGAATTTCCGCCGCTCCGCCCAGCGCGAATACATGCGCTCGAGCATGCGCGCCCAGTCGCAACTCTCCGTGCCGCCGGCGCCGGAATGGACTTCGACGAAGGTGTCGTTGGCGTCAGCCTCGCCCGACAGCAGGGTCTCGATCTGGCGGGTCTCGGCTTCCGCCTTGAGGCCCTTCAGCATCTCCACGCCCTCCTGCTCGGTGGCTTCATCGCCCTCCGCCTCGCCCAGCTCCACGAGCGTGGTGGCGTCATCAAGCTCGCGCTCAAGACGGCTCAGGGCGCCCAGGCGCTCCTCAAGCTCAGTACGCTCGCGCATGATCTTCTGCGCGGCGTCGGCGTCGTTCCACAGATCGGGGTCTTCGACCTTGGCGTTCAGTTCGGCCAGACGCCGCGTTGAAGCGTCGACGTCAAAGATGCCTCCTCAGCAGTCCCGCGGACTGCTTGATCTGATCGACCAGCGCTTGGGCTTCGGCGCGCATTGTTGCTCTCTTTCGCGTGAAAGGCGCGCCCCGCAGACGCGCCTTCGATGGGGGGTAAATAATGGGGCGAGAGGCCGGTGTAAACAGGCCTCAGTAAAGCCCGCCGCCGCCCCCGGGCGCAGGGCCCGCCTCGGGCGGCCTGTTGGGATCGAAGGCCGCCACATTGTCGGGCGGAGCGGTGCCGGGCTTGAAGGCTTCCAGGATCGACCCCTGCCCGCTGGACCGCAGACCCGTCTTGGGATCGATGGAGATGAGCTTGATCCCCGGCGGCACGCGGAAAGGCGTGTCCGGCTTGTCCTTCAACGCCAGCTTCATGAAATCGCGGAAGATCGGCGCCGCGAAGACGCCCGCCGTCGCCCGGTCGCCAAGGCTGCGCGGGCGATCATAGCCCATGAACACGCCCACCGCGAGATCGGGCGAGAAGCCAACGAACCACACGTCCTTGGACTCATTGGTGGTGCCGGTCTTGCCCGCCAGATGCTTGCCAACCTCGCGAATGACCGTCGCCGTGCCGCGCAGAACCACGCCCTCCATGATGGTCGTGATCTGGTAGGCGGTGAGGGGATCAAGAACCTGTTCGCGCGAATCGATCAGGCGCGGCTCGTTCTGGTTGGCCCAGCCGGGCGCATCGCAGCCCTCGCAGACCCGCTGATCATGTTTGTAGATGGTGCGGCCCCAGCGATCCTGAATGCGATCGATCAGGGTGGGCTTGATGCGCTTGCCCCCATTGGCGAGCATGGAATAGGCGGAGGTCATGCGCAGCACGGTGGTCTCGCCCGCGCCCAGCGACATGGCCAGCACCGGCAGCATGTCGTCATAGATGCCGAAGCGCCTGGAATATTCGGCGACGACGGGCATGCCGATATCCTTGGCGAGGCGCACGGTCATCTGGTTCTTGGAATGCTCGATGCCATAGCGCAGCGTATGGGGCGCCACGCCTGACGTACCGCCGTAGTTGTCGGGACGCCAGACCTCGCCATTGCCCAGATCCACCTCGATGGGCGCGTCGAGCACCTGGGACGAGGGGGTGTAACCATTGTCGAGAGCGGTGGCGTAGACGAAGGGCTTGAAGGAGGACCCGGGCTGACGGAAGGCCTGGGTCGCCCGGTTAAATTCGGACTGGTCAAAGGAGAAGCCGCCGACCATGGCCAGCACGCGCCCCGTATAGGGGTCCATCGCCACGATGCCGCCGGAAACATCCGGGATCTGACGCAGGCGATATTGCCCGGGCTTGCCATCCACCGGCTCCACATAGACCACGTCGCCGATCTGCAGGGCTTGCCTGACATTGGCCTTGCGCGTCCAGCGCATGCCGTCCATGGGCAGCGAGCCGGTCTCGCGGTCGCGGCTCACCTCGCCGGATTTCTCACGGGCGGGCTGCAGCCCTATGCGCGCAACGGCGTCGGTCGTCTCCAGGACCACTGCGAGACGCCAGGGCCGGACGTCGCCGAGCGCAGGCACTTCGGCCAGCGCCACGCCCCAATCCTGGGCCACGTTGATGTTGCGCATGGCGCCGCGAAACCCCTGCGCCTCGTCAAAGCGCACGAGCCCGTCCACCAGCGCCTTGCGCGCCATGAGCTGCATCTTGGGATCCAGCGTCGTGCGCACGGAGAGGCCGCCCTCATAGAGCTTCTTCTCGCCGTATTTTTCAGAGAGTTCGCGGCGCACCTCCTCCGCGAAATAGCCCGCAGCGTAGCTGTTGGGCGACATGACGCGGGGATTGACCCCGAGGGGCTCGGTTTTCGCCTTGTCGCCCACATCGCGGGCCACATAGCCATTATCGACCATGCGGTCGATGACATAGTTGCGCCGCGCCACGGCCCGCTCGCGATTTCGGAAGGGATGCAGATCGCTGGGCGCCTTGGGCAGGGCCGCCAGATAGGCCGCCTCCGCCAGCGTCAGTTCATTCACGGCCCGACCGTAATAATTCAACGCGGAGGCCGCGATCCCGTAATTGCCCAGACCCAGATAGATTTCATTCAGATAGAGCTCGAGGATGCGCTCTTTCGAATAGGCGGCCTCGATGCGGAAGCTGAGCAGCATCTCGCGGATCTTGCGCTCGAAGCTGCGTTCGTTGGTCAGCAGGAAGTTCTTCGCCACCTGCTGGGTGATGGTCGAGGCGCCCTGCACGCGCTTGCCGCCCTGCACCAGAATCACCAGAGCGCGGGCGATACCCTCGGGGTCGATGCCGCCATGGGTATAGAAATTCTTGTCTTCCGCCGAGAGGAAGGCGTGCTTCACCATGGGGGGAATGGCGGAGCTGGGCAGATAGAGGCGCCGCTCGCGCGAATATTCAGCCAGGATCGACCCGTCGCCCGCATGCACGCGGGTCATCACCGGGGGCTCGTAATTCTGCAGCTGGGCGGTGTCGGGCAGATCCTGCTGATAGTGCCACAGCAGCACGGCGAATCCCGCCGCCCCGCACACGAAGACGATCGCGCCCGTCGCAAAAAGAAAACCCAGTAGTCGCGCGATCAATCGCATGAAACCATCACCTTCGCCGAACGCCTGAGCCTGTCGCGACAAAGCCCGACCGACAGGTCCAGACGCAGGAGCCAGAGCCGCCTTCTAGCAGTCGCCAGAGGGAGTCGCCAGCCAGTCCAAACGCAGCGCCCAACGAATCCCCACGGTCACTCGTCGCCGCGTTTTGTGTCGCTTTCGGGGCGAACAGGCGCCAAGCCCCGAAAGTTCATCATCATGGCCGGAGCGCATCCCGGCTGGGCGCCCCCTTTGGAGCCGTCAAAGCCCCGAAGGGATCGCCCTCCGCCGTAGTCTTGGCTGATTCGCCCACGTTGCGGGATCGAAAAAAGCCCTCGACCGCCCGCGCAACCACATTCGCCGCCTTTTCCCGCCACTGGGGGGTGGTCAGGGTCGCCAGATCGCGCTCGCTGGACAGATACCCCAGCTCCAGCAGAACCGAGGGCACGTCATGGGCCTTGAGCACCCGAAATCCGGCGGACCGGATGGGGTTCTTGTTGAGTTGCCCCATATCCTTCCAATAGCCCACGAGGGTGCGGGCGAAGACATTGCTATAAGCCCTCGTTTCGCGCCTCGTGAGGTCCACCAGGATGTCGCTAACCTCGCTCTGGTCCTCGCGCCCGTCGAGGCCGCCGACCAGATCCGCCTGGTTCTCCTTCTCGGCGAGCCGGGCCGCCTCCGCGTCGGAGGCCCTTTCGGAGGCGGTGTAGACCGTCGCCCCGGCGACGCTGCGATCCTCGGAGAGGGTGTCCGCGTGAATGGAGATGAAGAGCGAGGCGCCGCTGGCCCTCGCGCGGCGGACGCGCTCGCCAAGCGCCACGAACACGTCCCCCTCCCGGGAAAGGACCACCCGAAACTGCTTGCCCGCCTCCAGCCGGGCCGCGAGCGTCCGGGTGAAGTCAAAGACGATGTCCTTTTCCAGCGCACCCGTAGCGCTATGAGCGCCCGTATCCACACCCCCATGGCCTGCATCCAGCACCACCACCGGCAAGGCCGACGTCGGCGCCGACGCGCCAGCCTGCGCCGCGATGGGCGCGGGGGCGGCGCCGGCGGCCAGCCGCCCGACCCTTGTGCGCTCCGCCTCGGCCCGGAAAAGGCTACGGTCCGTCTTGGCGAGTTCGATCACCAGTGAAGCGCCGCGTCCAGGGCCGAGGGAATCGCAAGCGACCCGGACGATCCGCGCCGGGCCGGA
>CAMDOY010000059.1 GCA_945903655.1 Rhizobium sp. Q54
GCCCGAAGTCCTCAAAGATGCCGCCACGGGGCGGTCCCATCGATCCAAGCTCGGCAAAAAGAAGATTGTCGAGGCCGTCGATCGCACGCGCGCGATCCTGGGCATTCCCGCCGACTACCGCATTGCCATCGTGCCCGCCTCGGACACCGGCGCCGTCGAGATGGCGCTGTGGTCGCTGCTCGGTGCCCGGCCGGTCGACATGCTGACCTGGGAAAGCTTCGGCGAGGGCTGGGTCACCGACGTGGTCAAGCAGCTCAAGCTGAAGGACGCACGCGTCATCACCTCCGGCTATGGCGCCTTGCCCGACCTCTCCACCGTCAATTTCGACAACGACGTGGTCTTCACTTGGAACGGCACAACCTCGGGCGTGAAGGTTCCCAATGGCGACTGGATCCCCGCCGACCGCGCGGGCCTCGCCATCTGCGACGCCACCTCGGCGGCCTTCGCCCAGCGCCTTGATTGGGCCAAGCTCGATGTCGTCACCTTCTCCTGGCAGAAGGTTCTGGGCGGCGAGGCGGCCCATGGCATGCTGATCCTCTCCCCCCGCGCCGTGGCGCGGCTCGAGAGCTACCAGCCGTCCTGGCCCATGCCGAAGATCTTCCGCATGACCAATGGCGGCAAGCTCATCAAGGGCATCTTCGAGGGCGACACCATCAACACCCCCTCCATGCTCTGCGTCGAGGACTATATCGACGCCCTGCAATGGTCGAAGTCCATTGGCGGCCTCGATGGCCTCATCGGCCGCGCCGACGCCAATCTGAAGGCCATGGCCGATTGGGTGGCGAAGACCGACTGGGTGGACTTTCTGGCTGGCGACGCCGCCATCCGCTCCAACACCAGCGTTTGCCTGAAGATCGTCGATCCCGCCATCACCGCCCTCTCCAGCGAACAGCAGGCCGCTTTCGTCAAGCAGATCCCCGCGCTGCTCGACAAGGAGAAGATCGCTTATGACATCGACGGCTATCGCGACGCGCCTCCGGGCCTGCGCATCTGGTGCGGCGCCACGGTCGAGACCTCCGATGTGGCGGCCCTGACCCATTGGCTCGATTGGGCCTTCGCCACGGCGAAAGCGGCCCTTCCGAAGGCCTGATCTATCCGCCCTCTCCCGCGCAGGGGGAGGGCGCGTCCCTTCTCATCAAACATCATCATGCGAACCTTCTCCCCTGGAGCGAGAGGGACGCATAACGGGAGACTACAATGGCGCCCCGCGTTCTGATTTCCGACGCTCTCTCACCCGCCGCCGTGCAGATTTTCAAAGACCACGGCGTGGAGGTCGACTTCCAGCCCAATCTCGGCAAGGACAAGGACAGGCTCGCCGAAATCATCGGCGATTACGATGGCCTCGCCATCCGCTCCAACACCAAGGTCACTGCAAAACTGCTGGAGAAGGCGACCCGCCTCAAGGTCATCGGCCGCGCGGGCATTGGCGTCGATAACGTCGACATTCCCGCCGCCACGGGCCGTGGCGTGATCGTGATGAACACACCTTTCGGCAACTCCATCACCACAGCCGAACACGCCATCGCCATGATGTTCGCGGTGGCTCGCGAGATCCCCGCCGCCGACGCCTCCACCCAGGCGGGCAAGTGGGAGAAGAACCGTTTCATGGGCGTGGAGATCACCGCCAAGGTGCTGGGCATCATCGGCTGCGGCAACATCGGCTCCATCGTGGCCGACCGCGCGCTCGGCCTCAAGATGCGCGTCATCGCCTTCGATCCCTTCCTCTCGCCCGAGCGCGCGCTTGATATGGGCGTCGAGAAGGTGGAGCTGGACGATCTGCTGCGCCGCGCCGATTTCATCACCCTGCACACCCCGCTCACGCCGCAGACGCGCGGCATCATGAATGCGGAAAACCTCGCCAAGACGAAGAAGGGCGTGCGCATCATCAATTGCGCGCGCGGCGAATTGGTCGATGAAGCGGCCATGCGCGACGCGCTGGTGTCCGGCCATGTGGCGGGCGGCGCTTTCGATGTGTTCTCCGACGAGCCCGCCACCAGCAATGCGCTCTTCGGCCTGCCGAACGTGGTCTGCACGCCGCACCTTGGCGCCTCGACGTCAGAGGCGCAGGAGAATGTGGCCCTGCAGGTGGCCGAGCAGATGTCCGACTATCTGATGCGCGGCGCCATCTCCAATGCGGTCAACTTCCCCTCGATCACCGCCGAGGAGGCGCCGAAGCTGAAGCCCTTCATCGCGCTGGCCGAGAAGCTGGGCTCCTTCGCGGGCCAGCTCACCGAGACCGACATCAAGAAGGTGACGATCACCTATGAAGGCGCCGTCGCCGACCTCAAGGTGAAGGCGCTCACCGCCTCCGCCATCGCGGGCCTGCTGCGGCCCCTGCTGTCGGATGTGAATGTGGTCTCGGCGCCCACCGTGGCGAAGGAGCGCGGCATCGTCATCGACGAAGTCTCGCGCGCCGCCGAGGGCGATTATGAATCGCTGATCACCCTGGCGGTCACCACGCAGTCGCAGGAACGCGCTGTCGCGGGCACGGTCTTCCACGATGGCAAGCCGCGCATTCTCGCCATCAAGGGCATCAAGGTGGATGCGGAGTTCGCGCCATCCATGATCTATGTGACCAATGAGGATAAGCCGGGCTTCATCGGCCGCTTCGCGGGAACGCTGGGCGATGCGGGCCTCAACATCGCCACCTTCGCCCTTGGCCGCGACCGCGAGGGCGGCTCGGCCATCGCGCTGGTGGAGGTGGACGGCGCCGTGCCCGATCAGGTGCTGGCGAAGGTCCAGCAGATCCCCGGCGTGAAACAGGCCAAGGCGCTCAAGTTCTGAGAGCGCTTGTCTTGCACGAGGAAAACGAAGATGGCCGATACGTTGATTGATATCCATCCGCATGTGATTTCGCCCGACGAGGCGCGCTATCCACGCGCGCCGCTGGGCGGCATTCTCTCGGATTGGGCGCGGGATCGTCCCATCACGCCGGACCAAATGGTCAAGGCCATGGACGAGGCGGGCGTGACGCGCTCCGCCCTCGTCCATGCCTCGACCTGTTATGGCTATGACAATTCCCTCGTGGTGGATGCGGTGCGCGCGCACCCTGATCGCTTTGCGGGCGTTTTCTCAGTGGATGTGCTGCGCGAGGATGCGCCCGCCCAGATCCGCAAATGGGTCGATCTGGGCCTTTCGTGCCTGCGCCTTTTCACCACCGGCAGCACCATGCCCGATCAGGCGGGCTGGCTCGATGATCCCCGCTCGTTTCCCGCCTGGGAATGCGTGCAGGAGCTGAACGTCCCCGTCTGCGTGCAGATGCATATGCAGGGCATGAGTCAGTTGCACACGCTGTTGAAGAATTTTCCCCGCGCGGTGATCATCCTTGATCATCTGGCCTCGCCCGACGCCCGCGATGGGGCGCCCTACAAGGCGGCGCAACCCTTGTTCGATCTGGCCTCTAACCCGAATGTCTTCCTCAAGGTGACCATCCGCAATGTGCGCATGATCGCGGAGGGCGGCGGTGACTTCCAGCCCTATTTCCGCAGGGTTGTGGATGTCTTCGGCGCCTCGCGTATCGCCTGGGGCTCCAATTTTCCCACGTCTGACTCTTCTCTTTCGCGCATCGTCGCCGAAAGTCGGGATGCCCTGGCCTTCTTGACGGAAGACGAGCGCGCGTGGATCTTCCATCGCACGGCGGAGCATCTCTATCCCTCGCTGGCGCGCTGACAAAACAAAGGCCCGGCCTCAAGACCGGGCGCAATCAAGGGGCAGGAAGCAATGATGACGGTTCTTAAAAGACTTGCCTTCGCCTTCGCCGCTGTGCTGGCGGGGCTGCATCTGGCGCAGGCGCAAACCCCCGTCACGAGGATCATCGTGCCCTTCGCCCCCGGCGGCGGGCAGGATGTTCTGGCGCGGGTGATCGCCCCTGAGCTTGCGACCCTGCTGGGCGAAACCATCATTATCGAAAATCGCGCAGGCGCAGGCGGCGCCGTGGGCGCGACGGCGGTGGCGCGGTCAAAGCCTGATGGAACCACGCTTCTGATGGCGGCCTCCAGCCACACCATCAGCGCGGCCCTCGACCGCAAGACGCCCTTCGATCCCGTAAAGGATTTCACCGCCGTCGCCCATGTGGGCAATGGCGCCTATATCCTGCTCGTCAACGCCCGTTTGCCCGCGAAATCGGTCGCCGAACTCATCGCCTACGCCAAGGAGAGGCCCGGTCGCCTCAACTATTCTTCGGCTGGCGTTGGCAGCGCCACCCATCTGACCATGGCCTATTTCGCCAATCGCGCGGCCATCGACATCGTGCATGTGCCCTTCAAGAGCACGGCGGAAGCGCTCAACAGCCTCATGACGGGCGATACGGATATGCTCATCGTCCCCACCCTGTGGTCGCAGTCCTTCATGGACACGCCAGCCCTGCGTCTGCTGGCGGTCGTCTCCAAGACCCGCATACCCCTGCTTCCGAATGTGCCCACGGTGAGCGAAAACGGTTTGCCCGGGTTCGAGTTCACCTCCTGGTTCGGGCTTCTGGGCCCAGCCAACATGCCTGCGGATGTGACGCTGAAGATCAACAACGCCGTGGCCAAGGTCCTCGCCATGCCCCATGTGGCGGCCAATATCGCGCAGCAGGGCATCGAGCCCCTGCCGCTGAGCACAGCCGGTTTCGGCGATCTTCTCACGACCCATTACGCGGCCATGAAGAAAATCATCACCGATGCGGGTCTGGGCGCCGAATAGGGTTTCGCCGCGCCTTAGCGCTTGCCCCGTTCCGAAATGAACAGGCCCGTCAGCACCAGGGCCAGCGACGCTGCGTGATGCCAGTGGAAGGTTTCGCGCAGCACCAGCACCGAGAGAATGGCGCCTGACACGGGCACCAGATTCTGAAACACGCCCGCGCGCCCCGGTCCTATCATTTCGACGGCGCGGATCCAGCAGATCTGTCCGATGATCGAGGTGCAGGTCGCCACATAGAGCAGCACCAGAAGGCCTCGCCAGCTCGGCCAGATGGCCTCCCCCAGCATGGCCTCGACCGCCATCGAGGGCACGGAGGTGACGAGCGCCGCGAAAGCGAGGCCAATGAAGAAGGCCAGGGCGGACATGGGCGGGCGTTTGCGCAGGGCCAGCGTGAATCCCGCATAGAGCGCCGCGCTGAGAAAGGCGAAGAAATCGCCCTTGTTGATCTGAAGATCGATCAGGCGCGCAGGCTCGCCCTCGCTGGCGATGAGGAGGATTCCCCCCATGGTCATGGCCACGCCCACCATGCGCACGAGGCCGACATGGGCGCCATAGACCATGCGGGCGCCCGCCAGCACCAAAACGGGCAGCACGCCCTGGATGATCGCCACATTCACGCCGCTGGTGAAGCGCGCGCCCTCATAGAGCATGGCGTTGGAAATGGTGAAGCCAAACACGCCCATGAGCAGCAGATAGACCCAATGGGGCCGCAGCTGTTCAAACATCGCCCTGGCGCGTCCGCGCAGGTAGAGCAGGATGAGCGTGCAGACGATGATCCAGCGCAGGCCCACCAGCACCATGGGGGAGACTTCCCCCACCGCCCAGCGCGCCGCCACCACATTGCCGCCCCACAGCAGGGTGCTGAAGGTCAACAGAAGCCACGGGTTGCCCGTGATGCGCGAGGCCAGAGACGAGTCTCCCGTCGCCTCGCTCATGGGCGCCGCCCCAACCGTTCGGCGATGGTGACGCCGCCGATCACGAAGGCCAGCCCGACCGCATGGTGCGGCTCGAAGGGCTCATGCAGCATCAGGGCGGCGAAGATCGCGCCAAGCACGGGGGTCATGTTGTAGAAGAGCGTGGCGCGGCCGGGGCCGATCAATTCAACCGCCCGGATGAAGAAGAGCTGCGCCAGCAGCGAGGGGAAGATCGCCGTGTAAAGAAGCACGATCCAGCCGGTCTGCGTGGGCCAGACCAGGCGCCCCGCCATCGCTTCCAGAGCCACGAGAGGGAAGGACGAGAGCAGACCCGCAAAGGCCATGGCCACGAAGAAGCCGAGGCTCGAGCTCTTGGGTCTGTTGCGCAAGGAGAGCGCATAGCCCGAATAGATCAGGGTGGAGCAGAGCACGCCAAGATCCCCGATGCGGAAATTGAAATCCTTCAGGGACAGCAAGTCGCCATGGGTGGCGACAATGATGACGCCCGTCATGGTGAGCGTGCATCCCGCGATCTGCACCGCCCGCACCGGCGTGCGCCACATGACCCAGGCGCCCAGAAGAACGAAGACCGGGCTCACCCCCTGAATGATCGCCAGATTGACGCCGGTCGTGAAATAGGCCGAGACATAATAGACCGCATGGAAGATCGTGAAGCCGCAGCAGCCCATGGTGAATACGCGCAGCCAGTGCGGCGCAAGCGACGGCCAATCCTCCAGAAAGGGGCGGCGCGCAACAGCGATGAGGATTATGCTGGCGATGCACCAGCGTCCGCAGACCAGCAGCATTGGCGATATCTCGCCAATGGCCACCCGCGCAGCCACCACATTGCCAGCCCAGAACACACAGGTCAGCCCGATCAGCAGCCAGGGGTTGTCATAGGTGCGGCGCAGGATGGTTTGAAAAAAGGACAAGGCAAATCCAGGGAGGGCGACGGCTGAAGCCCTGTTGTAACGGAAAAAGCCAAGCTGTGCATATGGTGGCGGGGCCTTGATGCAGAGAAGGTCAAGACGGGAGTGGTGGGTCAGGCCCGCGCCGTCGTCTCATAGTAGACATCGTAATAGATATGGGCGCGCTGCACGCAGGCCCTGATGCGTCCGGCGGCGCTGGACCAGCCGGGGCCTTGCAGGAAAAGCGGCGCTGTCACATCCGCCAGCCAAGCCTGCAAGCGGGTATCATATCGCACCGCAGGCCAGGGCACTGGCCGCAGGGATCGCAGCGTGCGTCCGCGGCCCACCAGCAGGCAGAGCGGCTGGCCGCTGGACTGATCGAGCGCCAGCATGCGCCCAAGCCCAAGCCGCTCGCCATCATAGCCCCAGACGGGAGAGGGCGCGTCCAGATGGGCGAGCATGATGGCCGGGTGCTCCGCGCCTGTGGCTGAGAGGCTGTTGACGCTGGAGCGGTTCTGCATGGGCTTGATCTCCATGCCACGGCAACGTCTGATCACGCCCGGCTGTTCCGAACCTCCCGCGCCAAAGCGACGTGTCGCGCCCTAGGGACCCCAGCCCTGAATCGCCTGCGCGATGGCGCGCTCGCCCGACGGGCCTTTCTCAAAGGTGAGCTTGGCGATGCGTCCGGAGCTTAACGCCATGGGAATGTCGATCCAGCTGCGATCCCTGAGCAATTCCATGTTCCGGGCGCTCATCTTGTCGTTGTTGGACAGGCCTATGAGAAAATAATTGGGCATGATGGGCGCCGGGACGCCCGCCAGAGGCGCGCCGGTGGGGCTGTCCTCGATGCGCATTTGTGGCGTGTCTATGGTCGCGATGCTCGCCAACTCGGAGTTTGGTCCGGGACTGAAACGGAATTCAATCGTGTGGCTCGCAGGCAATTTGGGATCGCTGTTGCGGCTCATCCGCATATTCGCGGTCAAGTTGGCCTCGGACAGGTTGATGTCGGCGACCAGAACGGATGTGGGGCCGGAGCCTTCGACGCGCCACAGGGTTGTGCCGATGAAGGTCTTGACCTTCTGCGGATCATCCGGCGCCTCGACCAGGATGGCGGCCCTTTGGGCGACCGGAAGCGCGGGTTCTGGGGGAACCCGAGGCGTCGCCACGACGGGAGGGGTGGGTTTGGCGGGTTCACTCGAGCCTACGCGGTCCACGATCTTGCCCTGGGTCTCCTGGGGCTCCGCCTCTTGTGTGCTCACAGGTGTGCGTGAGCGGGCGTAATCCTGGGGATTGTCCTTGAGGCGAATGGCGAGCCCCGCCACAGCGACCGCGGCGACGAGCAGGATCACGCCGAGGATGGCGATGCGCTTCATGGGATGGGGAGGGCGGATCTGCGCGATGGCGATGGGCCGTCTGCCTTCACGGCGCTCGCTCTCAGCATCCTGTTCATCGGCGCGAGCGCGCCCGAACCGCTCCATTTGGCCTTCTGCGCCCGGTGAGATTTCATCCGCGACCGAGACGACCGGGGGCGGTGAAGGCACATTTGGCTGGGCTGCAGGCGTCACGGGGGGCGCCACAGAGCCAAGCGAAGGCGACGCAAGCGGTGGGCGGTTAGGCTCCACCGGCGGAGCGCTGGCGAGGCTGGAGATGGGGGGCAACACCGGCGGGCCCGCAACCGGGCGCGCGGCGTTGTTCATCGGGGTTCGCTGGACGCCTGACAAGGGCAGGCTTGGCGCCCTTGCGCGCTCCTGCACCGCCGTCCGATGGGAGGGTTTGGTCTCGGTTGGCGCGGGGGCGGGCTGCAGGGGCCCCTTCATGATCGCCGCCTCGAGACGGGCTACGGCGAGGTCAAGGGCGTGGCATTCCCGCTCAATATAGGTCGCGGCGACGGGAGGTCGAACGTTCTGGAGCTGCGCGATCAAGGCTTTGCGGGCGCGATCATAGATCGCGCGCCGGGCGTCCGGCGTTGGGTCTGGGAGGCTCGAGACAGCCCGCTCGAGCAGCGGAAAATAGTCAGCCATCGCCGCTTTTCAGATCATCAGTTACTCAACGCGGAACCAGTGCAGGGAGAATGAGCCCGGAAGAAGGCGTCAGTCCTGAAACGGGTTATGAACCAATATCGTATCGCCTCGTTCGGGGCTCGTCGACAGCAAAGCCACCGGCGCTCCGATTAACTCTTCGATCCGCCGCACATATTTGATGGCCTGGGCCGGAAGGTCCGCCCATGAGCGGGCCCCGGCGGTGACGCCGGACCAGCCTTCGATGGTCTCATAGACCGGCTGGACGCGGGCCTGGGCGGCCTGGCTCGCCGGGAGCCGGTCGATTTCCTGCCCATCCAGCATGTAGCGCACGCAGACCTTGATCTCCTCGAAGCCGTCGAGAATGTCCAGCTTGGTCAGAGCGATGCCGTCGATCCCGGAGGTTTTCACGGTCTGGCGCACCAGCACCGCGTCGAACCAGCCGCAGCGCCGGGCCCGGCCCGTCACCGTGCCGAATTCATGGCCACGCTCGCCGATGGTGCGGCCGATCTCGTCGTGCAATTCCGTGGGGAAGGGGCCGCCGCCGACGCGGGTCGTATAGGCTTTGGCGATGCCCAGCACATAACCAATGGCCTTCGGCCCCAGCCCCGACCCGGTCGCCGCGTTGGCGGCCACGGTGTTGGAGGAGGTCACGAAGGGATAGGTGCCATGGTCCACATCCAGCAGCGCGCCCTGGGCGCCTTCGAAGAGGATGCGCTTGCCCTGACGGCGCAGGCCGTCGAGCAGGTCCCAGGTGGCGTCCATGAAGGGCAGCACCTTGGGCGCGACAACCATCAATTCGTTGCGAATCGCCTCGACGGTGATCTCGGGCAGGCCGAGGCCCCGGCGCAGGGGGTTGTGATGGGACAGCAGGCGCTCGATCTTGGCGTCGAGGGTGTCGGGCTCGGCCAGATCCATCACGCGGATGGAGCGGCGGCCCGCCTTGTCTTCATAGGCCGGACCAATGCCGCGCATGGTCGTGCCGATCTTGGTGCCGCCGGAGGAGGACTGCTCGCGGTGGGCGTCAAGCTCCCGGTGAAGCGAGAGAATCAGCGGGGCGTTCTCGGCCAGCTTGAGATTTTCGGGGGTCACCGAGACGCCCTGCGCCTCGATGGCGGCGATCTCCTTGACGAGATGATGGGGATCGACCACCACGCCGTTGCCGATGACCGAAAGCTTGCCGCTGCGCACAATGCCCGAGGGCAGCAGGGAGAGTTTGTAGACCTTGCCGTCGATGACCAGCGTGTGGCCGGCGTTGTGGCCGCCCTGGAAGCGCACGACCACGTCCGCCTCGATCGACAGCCAGTCGACGATCTTGCCTTTACCTTCATCGCCCCATTGGGCGCCGACGACGACGACGTTTGCCATGGCGGAATATCGCTTCAATTCGAGAGCCGCAGGGGCGGCCGTCCGGCGGGAAGACCCCGCCACATGAAAAAGCCCCGGCGCAAGGCCGGGGCTCATTGCGGAGTTGGATTACCGGATTGGGCCCCGGGAGTAAAGCTTCAGGATGAAGGTTCCGCCTTGCGTTTCATCCTGATGAGACAGAACATGCCCATCATGTCGAGGGGCTTGCGCTCCACAAGCTCGATATCGGGGCGCCTCGCCAGCCAGTCGGTCACGATGGACCAGGGAAATTGAGGCCGCCAGCCAAGGGAGGCGCTGCGCTTGCCCAGCCAGCTTTCGAAGAACGCGACAGGACCGCTGTCCGCGCCGATATGGTTGGAGAGGATGATCTCGCCGCCCGGCTTCACCACGCGGGCCATCTCGTCCAGGGTGCGCTCGGGTTCGGGCACGACCGTCAGGACATATGGGCCGATCACCGCATCGAAGCTGGCGTCGGGAAACTTCAGGTCCATGGCGTCCATGACCAGCAGATCCTCCACATTGCCGAGCTTATGTTCTGCGATCCGCTTGCGCGCGATGTTCAGCATGGGCTCGCTGAGGTCGATCCCGGTGATTTTCACATTTGGGCCGAACATCGGCAGTTCAAGGCCGGTGCCCACGCCCACGTCGAGCACGCGCCCGCCGGTCTGGTTGACCAGGGCGGCGGTGGCCACGCGGCCCGGGCGCATGACCCAAGCGAAAACAGCATCATAGAAAGGCGCCCACCGGGCATAGGCGTCCTTAACGTCAGTATGGGTCAATACAGGAGCAGTCATTTTCAGGCGCTCGCAGCTGCTTGTGAAATTGGTGTTGAAATGGATGGGGCGACCATGTCGGTCGCGGCAATGAAGCCACCGCCCAGCACACGGGCTAGGGGTTCGGCGGATTCGTAGAAGACGCAGGCCTGGCCGGGGGAAACGCCCGCTTCCAGCGCCGCCAGCTCAACAACAGCAAGTCCTTGCGCGTCACGCTGAAGCAGCGCAGGCGCAGGCGGCCTGGTGGAGCGCAGGCGTACAGCGATCTCGCGGCCCTCGGGCGGAATGTCGCCAAGTTCACCCTCGCCGATCCAGTTCACATCGCGCAAATGGACGGCGCGGGTGGCCAAGGCCTCGCGCGGGCCGACGATGACCTCGTTGCGCTTGGCGTCGAGGCGCAGCACATAGAGCGGCTCGGCGCCCGTCTCCGTTGTCTGGCTGAGGCCAAGGCCTCGGCGCTGGCCCACAGTGTAGCGCATGAGGCCGTTGTGACGGCCCATGATCCGGCCATCCATGTGCACGATGTCGCCGGGCAGCACCGAATCTGGCGCCATGCGGGCGATCACATCCGTATAGCGGCCCGAGGGGACGAAGCAGATGTCCTGGCTGTCGGGCTTGTCTGCCACGGCGAGCCCAAATTCGCGGGCGAGATCGCGGACGGCGCTCTTGGGGCTGTCGCCTAGGGGAAAGCGCAGCAGCTCCAGCTGCTCGCGGGTGGTGGCGAAAAGGAAATAGCTCTGGTCCCTGTCGGGGTCGGCGGCCCGGTAGAGGGCGCGCCCGCCATGCCCGTCGTCCCGGGAGCTGATATAATGACCGGTCGCCAGCACATGGGCGCCGAGATCCCGGGCGGTGTCGAAGAGATCGGCGAATTTGATGTGCTGGTTGCAGGCGACGCAGGGAATGGGCGTCTCGCCCGCCACATAGCTGCGGGCGAAGGGCTCGATCACCTTCTCCCGGAACCGGGACTCATAATCCAGCACATAATGGGGAATGCCCAGCCGCTGGGCCACGCGCCGGGCGTCGGCGATGTCCTGACCGGCGCAGCAGGCGCCCTTGCGCTGGGTGGCGGCGCCGTGATCGTAGAGCTGGAGCGTGACGCCCACGACATCATAGCCCTCGCGCTTCAGGAGCGCGGCGACAACGGATGAATCCACCCCGCCCGACATGGCCACCACCACGCGCGTCTCCGCAGGCTCGCGGGGCAGGCCGAGCGAGTTGAGGGCGGGGGCCGGGGAGGACTGGATTGGGGAGGGCTGGTCGGTCATGGATTTCTCGTGAGGGAGGAGAAAGACCCAATTAGCGGCTAAATGCAACCGTGACGATCCTTTCATGGCCGGAGATCACGACCTCTTGCACGGGCTGTGAAAGCGAGGCGGCTTTCCTGGATGGTTAAGGCATGCTTTGCGGTTGTGCCGAAGAGACACGAAAAAGCCGTTTTACTAACGAATTGGAAAGAAAAAAGCCGATTTCGCCTGTGTTTTGAGGTGGATGTGAAAGAGCCTGCTTCAGCAAATCTTAAGTGGACCAGGCCTATGCTCGGCTCGTTCTGATTGTTTTACCGAGTAGCGAGTGCGTTCCATGACTGAAGCCCACCGGCCACGCGTCAAGTATGTAATTGGGCCCGACGGGAGTCCTTTGACAGTAGCAGATCTTCCCCCAACCGGCACCAAACGCTGGGTCATCCGCCGCAAGGCGGAGGTCGTGGCGGCTGTGCGCGGTGGTTTGCTCTCTCTCGAAGAGGCCTGCAGCCGTTATACATTGACTGTAGACGAGTTCCTGAGCTGGCAAATGTCCATTGATCAATATGGGCTTGCGGGCCTGCGCACCACGCGCATCCAGCAGTACCGCCAGTAAGCGTCTTTTGTTTTCCAACAAAAACGCGCCGGGGCTGACCCGGCGCGTTTTCTTTGCTTTTAGGGTGACCGCCAAGTGGCTGGAAATGCTATAATTGCCCTTGCGCTGGCGGCGCCAGCGCGCGGGCCGCCTTACCCATCTGGGATCGTTCGAACAGGATGATCACCGGAATCGACATGGCGAGCGGCAGAAGCAGATAGAAAAGCCGCCAAACCAGCAACGCCGCGAAGACTGAGGTCGCGGGAATGCCCGGCATCACCGCCAGAAACACGGCCTCCATCACGCCTACCCCGCCGGGAACCTGGGATAGAAGGCCAGCCGAGAAGGAGAGAAGGAAGGCGCCCAGCACAATCTGGAACCCGGGGTTGCCCTCCGCCGGCAGGGCGAAATAGATGATCCCCGCCGCGCCGATCAGCTCCAGCGGCGCAGCCAGATATTGCCGCGCCACGATGGGCATGCCCGGATAGACGACTTTGAAGCTTCCGATCATCAGGGGCCGAAGCTTCAGCCAGGCTCCAAGTGTGTAGAGCAGGCAGAAGGCGAGCAGGCCTACGCCAATCAGCCGCGCCGCAGCGTCGCCAATGGCGAAATGTCGCGACAAGGAGGTGAGGGGGCGAATGATTTCCGGCTCGCTGACCAGCACCAGGCCAAGCAAGATCAAGGTGCCGAAAGCGAACGTGAAGGAACACAAGGCCACCAGCACGGCGATTTCAGCAGCGCTGAGACCCTTGGCCGTGTAGGCGCGCAGACGCACCATGCCGCCGGAAAAGACCGACGCGCCGATGTTGTGCGAAAGCGCGTAGGTCACGAAGGAGCAGATGGCGATGTAGGTGAAGGAAATGCCGCGCTGCCTGCCCAAGTGGATCAGCGCGATGCGGTCATACCAGGCCAGCGCGGCATAGGCGACCAGGGTCGAGGCGAAGGCCAGCATATAGGCTTGGGGCGGTATGACCGCCAGTTTCGCGCCAATGACCTCGGCGATCACTTTCACATGGGACCAAAGATCGCCTGTCTCGAGAAGCGCCCTGACCGATGGATCCGTCGCCGCCTCGGCGCGGAGCTTGTCATAGAGAAGCTTGACGGACATCACGACGGCCACGAGGCCAATCAGCGGCCAAACGAAATCCAAAATGCGCTTCATGCCTGTCCGATCGCCCATGATGGGATGAGTCCGGGATCTCACCAGCACCCTCATCCCTGCACGAGCGCACGGACGCTTGCAAGTGCGTCAAACACCCGCTCGCGCGCTCGTGTTCATCTGGCTCACAGTCCCTAGGCGCCCAATCCGATCATATCCGCGTCGATCCGCTCGCGACCTGGCTCTGGACGCTCGCCTTTTTCCCGGTTTTCGAGGGACTGGGCCTTGGCGAGCTCCTCAAGAGCCTCCGCATGACGCGCCTTGGCGTCTTCGAGCTGGGGACGCAGATCCTCAGTTGACTGGTTGAGGTTGTCCCGCCGCACCCGCGCCGCCCGCGCATAGGTGGAATAG
>CAMDOY010000060.1 GCA_945903655.1 Rhizobium sp. Q54
GTCGCGCCGCCGGACTCGGCGAGGACCTTGGTGATCGCTGCGGTCAGCGAGGTCTTGCCATGGTCGACGTGACCGATGGTGCCGATGTTGCAGTGCGGCTTGTTACGTTGGAATTTTTCCTTGGCCATGGACCTGTTCCGAGTTTGCGCGGGGCGGAGGGAGGCTCCGCAACCAGATTGACGAGCGCTCAATAGAGGGCTTCGCGGCGTTCTTCAAGGGTGGCGGAGCGGGAAATGTGGCGCAATTCGCGGCATTTCGCGCAGGGCCACCGTCACAAAACCGAGACAAAACCGCCCGAAGCGCTGGAAAGCCCCCCGGACGGCTGAAAATCTCGCATCTGCGCTGGAAAAGCATGGGAAACCGGCCAATGGGCCGTCAGTCGCCGGAAATCGCAACGCCAGGCGACAGCCGAGCGTGGACGCGGCCCTTGCATCTGTGGCCCGGGGCGCCAAGATCGGCTCGAGCGGCGGCGGCCTGACCTTGGGATTCACGCCGACACAACCCTGACGAGCGGAGACTGATGTGACCCAAAAAATGCGGATCGCCCATCTGGCGGGGCCCACGGCGACGATCCAGAACACCCCGCCGCTCGTCACCTCCAACAAGGCGCGGGCCCTGCACGGCCTGCCGCCGCGTCTGGCCGAGGACGGCGAGGCCCCCAAGTTCGACGCCCTGCGCGCCCAGCGGCTGGCTGCGCCCGTGAAGGTCTATGTGGAGCAATTCTCCGCCCACCCGCTGGAGAGCGACGCCGCCGACCTCTATGGCCCGCCGGACGGCTATCTGGCCCCCGACGGAACCTTCTCGCCCACAAAGCGCTCGGAGGCCGACAAGGCGGTCTATGAGATGGAGCTGCGGCCCGAGGATGGGCTCTACCCCCTGCCCTACATGGCCCGTCAGAGCGACGGGAGCCCATGGGAGGACGAATGCGCCGCCCCCATGGCCGAGCGCGCCCGCGCCCGTCAGGGCTTCTTCCCCGATGGGTCCCGCAGTTTTGAAGAGATCGACCGGCTGGGCATCGGCGCCGATGGCCTCGCGGGCATGATCAGCTCCCTCGCGGATGTGGATTTCCACCGCATCCTGCCGCCCGGCGGATTCATGAAGGGCCTGCCCGCCGACCAGCGGAAGGATCAGGGCGAGGGCGACATTGCGCCGGAAGCCTCGGGCCAGACCTTCTTCCCCTACAAGCCCTATCATCTGGGCTCGCCCCCGCCCCGCCCCGCGCTGGCGCGGCTGACGAACCGGGTGCAGGCGATCATGGATAGCGGCGCTTACGATGGCGCCATCTGGACCCAGGGCAGCCCCAATGTGGAGGAGACCAGCTACTGGTTCAACCTGCTCATCGACACCAAGGCGCCCATCGCCTGCAATGCGGCCCAGCGTCCGCAGGGGCAGCTCAGCAACGATGGGCCGCACAATATCGTGGACTCCCTGCGCTATATCCAGTCGCGCGTCTGGGCTGACGACGAGGGCCGCAACCGGCTCGGCACCCTGCTGGTGCAGGAGCAGCAATTCTTCGCCGCCCGCGAAGTCGCCAAGGCCGACGCGCGCCCCGGCGGCTATGTGGCGACCGGCGGGCATGGGGGCATTCTGGGCCAGATCAGCCATGCGGGCCGGGTGGCCGTGACCTATCTGCCCGCCTACAAGCACACATGGCGGTCGGACGTGCGCATCACCCTCCTGCCGCAAGCGGTGGAGGCGGTGCGCATGGGCGCGGCGGGGCTGGAGCGCGTGTCCGTCGCCATCAAGGACGCGGAGGGGCGTCTGCTGGAGGGCGCCATTCCCGTGGTGTCCATCATCAAGGACGGCGGCTATTGCGGCATGGACTGGGGCGAGGACCCCGCGCTCGAACTCGATCTTCTGGCGTCCATCGACCACAAGCTGGCGACGGGCCTGCTGTCGGGCTTCGTGATCGAGGGCCTCGTGCCCTATGGCAACATGACGTCCACCGCCCGCATGAAGCTGGTGCAGAAGGCAGTCTTCTCCGGCATACCCGTGGCGCGCGTGGGACGCGGGGCGCCGGAGGGCTTCGCGGATCTGCATCCCTTCCTGATCGCAGGTTCCAACCTCACGGCCACCAAGGCCCGCCTGCTGCTCATGGCATGCCTAATGAAGTTCGGCTCCCTGCCCACGGCGAAGGATCCGATGCGGCCGACGCCCGACGAGCGCGCAGCGACCGCAAAGGCCATGGAGGCCTGGCAGAGCGTGTTCGAGAGCCACTGAGGAAGCATTGCGCCGGGGTCCTTTACGGGGCTCCGGCGTCTCCCTACCCCCCCATCGCCACCTTCGCCTTGGCGATCAAATCCGTCGGCAGGTTAACGATCTCATCCGCCAGCGCCTTCACCTGCTGGTGGGTCAGCGGGCGCACCTGCATCTCCACTTTGCGGGCGTCCTCAATATAGGCGGGGTCGCGCAGGGTCGCTTCAAACGCCTTGCGCAGGGCGGCCAGACGATCTGCGGGCACGCCCGGCGTCGTCAGAAACACCCGCCCCAGCGCCACCTCGGCGGAGAAGAGCTTGAAGATGGCGCGCTGCTCGTCGTTGGTGGCGAGATCCGTCAGCAGCGGCAAGTCAGGCCATTCGGGATCGCGCACAGAGCCGAACTGCAGGAGCATGTCGATCTTCTTGCCCGGCAGCCAATCGGGGTTCTGCGCCTTCAGGCTCGAGAAGAAATTGCCCGCGCGGCCGGAGACCTCGCCGCGCTCCATGGCCAGATGAATCTCGTTGGTGCTCTTGTAGCCCGAGACGATCTTGAACTTGTAGCCCAGCAGATTGTTGAGCAGCGTGGGATAGAGCATGGTCCAGGAGCCCGCCCCCGTGGCGCCCATGAGCACCTCGCGGGTCCTGATCTCCTCGATCCGCTTCACGCCAAGGGAACTCCAGGTGTAGAGATTGGCGTTCTCCACATCGCTGGAGCCCAGATAATTGAAATTGCGCGCGTCATACTGCGCGCCGCGTCCATCGAGCACCTGATAGCCCACAAAGGCGGGCAGGATCGCGCCCAAGAAAGTCCCGTCCTTCGCCGCCTGCGTATAGAGATAATTCGTGGCCTGCAGATGCCCCGCGCCGGTCATGTTTTTCGGCACGACGCCGGGATTGCCCGGCAGGTGATTGCCCAGATGCCGGGCGACGATGCGCGCATTGGTGTCCACGCCCCCGCCCACCCCGGTAGAGATGATCAGCGAGATCGACTTGCCCGCATAAAAGTCCGATACGGCGTCGGCCTTGGCGATGTTCAAGGGCGCGAGCGCGGCGATGGCCGCAAGCGTCAGGGCGCGGAACATGGACGAAGCCCTCACTTTTCGGTCACGTCGATGTAGACGCCTTCCAGATCCGTCAGGTGGAACTCGCCCATGGGGCATTGCTTGAAGAGATCGAGACGCGCCTTGCCCTCCTCCCCATAGCCAAGCGGCTTGGTGACGAATTGCGGGTTATAGCCGATGATCTCGTCCATATCGCGCCGCAGGGCCTCGATGCTCTCCACCTTGAAGCCGAAATGGTCGATCTGCGGCGGCAGGGGATCGTGGCCGATGAAATTCTCCATGGTCCATTGCAGGATCACGAGGGACACGCGCCCATCGCTGAGATACCAGGCGCCATCGCGCTTTTCCGCCTTCAGCTCGAAAACCTCAGCATAAAATTCCGCGCTGCGGTCGATGTTGCGGCAGCGGAGCGTGATGTGGTTGATATAGCGCTGCTGCTCCCAGTTATTCTCTGCGAAAATATCCTTCGCCTTGCCCGAATTGCGCTCGGCGAGATCGAAGATGATCATGTCAGGATCATGGGCGCTGACCGCCGCATTGGGCCGCTGGGAGGGCCGCACCACCCATTGCAGGGAAGGATCAAACGCTTTCATGCGTTCCAGGGTGAGCTGCATGCTCTCCACCTCGAATCCGAAGTGATCAAGGCCGCTGCGCCGTCCCTCGCGGCGGGGGATGTTGTTGAGGCCGATCTGCCCATCGCCCACAGGCATGGCGCGGGCGGGGCGCGCATTGCTGGAGCCCTTCATGCCGAACAGCGCCATGTAGAAGCGCGCGTTCGAGGCGTAGAGATCGCTGGTGATCGCGATGTGATTGATTTTGGCGAACATGCGTTTCGTCCCCGGGTGCAAGTTACCGCCCTCTTAGCCCCTCGCCCCCGCACGGGCAAGACGGCGCCTCTTGGCTTGCAGGCCCGCCCTCCTGTATGACGACGCGGCAACATCACGATACAAGGAGGCCGCCAACATGAGCGCAACCACGATCAAGATCGAGGACAAGACGATCCGCGCCGCAGGCCTCACCCTGCGCTATCTGGAGGCGGGCTCCGGCCATCCCGTGATTTTCCTGCATGGAGGCTCGCTCGGCTCCTCCGCAGATGTCTTCTTGCGCAACATGCCCGCCTTCGCAAAGGCCGGGTTCCGGGCCCTGGCCTTCGACCAGCCGGGCTTTGGCCTGTCCGATGTGCCGGACGATCACTCGGTCGGCCTGCGCCGTAAGAGCGTGCTCGCCTTCATGGACGCCATGGGCATCCCCGCAGCCGCCTTTGTGGCCCATTCCCAGGCGGGCGGCATGGCCCTGCAAATCGCGCTGGCCTCGCCCGAACGCGTGACCCATCTGGCGGTGCTGGGCACGGGCACCCTGCTGCCCCCGCTGGAAGAGGCGAAGGAAGGGCTCGACGGCGCAGCCCAGCAGCGGCTGGAGCGCAAGATGGCCCATAACGAGCCCACCATTGAGGACACCCGCAAGCTGCTGGAAGCCAATCTCTTCCACCACGAGCTCATCACGCCCGAGGAACTCGCCCTGCGCCATTCGCGCAGCACGGGCAAGGCCTTCGCGGCCTTCGTCGCCCGCTCCGACCTGCCCGCAGCGCCGAAGGACCCCACCGCCGTGCCGCTTTGGCGGCGCCTGACCGAGGTCAAATGCCCGCTGCTGCTGATCTATGGCCGCAACGACCGGGCAAACGCCTATGAGCGCGCCATGAAGCTCAGGGAATTCGCCCCCCAGCTCGATCTGCACATTACCCCGGATTGCAAGCATCTCGTGCCCTGGGATGCGCAGGCGGACGTCGAGCGGCTGACCATTCCCTTCCTCTCGTAATCCCGGCGGATCCTAACCATGCGCATCTGCATCATTGGCGCGGGCGCCATCGGCGGCCTCCTGGCTGCGCGTCTGGCCGCCAACGGCGAGCGGGTCACCGTTGTGGCGCGGGGCGAGCATCTGCGCGCTATCGCCGCAAACGGCCTGCGGCTGATCACCGAAGAGGGCGAGATCACCGGCCCCGTGGAAGTCGCCAGCGATCTGGCGGCTCTTGAGCCCCACGACCTCGTGGTGCTCGCCGTGAAAGCCCACCAGCTCACCCCCATCGCCACCGATGTGGGGCGCCTGGCGCGGGCGGGCGCGCTGGTGCTGACCATGCAGAACGGCATCCCCTGGTGGTATTTCCACAAGCACGGCGGGCCCCATGAGGGGCGCAGCCTGGAGTCGGTGGATCCCGGCGGGATCATCGCCCGGCATCTGCCGGTGGAGCAGGTCATCGGCTCCGTGGTCTATCCGGCGGCGGAGATCGCGGCGCCCGGCGTCATCCGCCTCATCGAGGGCAATCGCTTTTCGCTGGCGGAACTGGACAACAGCGCCAGCGCGCGGATTCAGGAGGTCTCGCGGGTCTTCACGGCGGCGGGCTTCAAGGCGCCTGTGGTGAGCGACATCAGGGCGGAGATCTGGACCAAGCTCTGGGGCAACATGAGCTTCAACCCCATCAGCGCCCTCACCGGCGCGACGCTTGCGGGCATCTGCGCGCATCCCCAGGGCCGCGCGCTGGCCGCCGACATGATGCGCGAGGCGCAGGCCGTGGGCGAGAAGCTGGGCATCCGTTTCCGCATTCCGCTCGAAAAGCGCATCGCGGGCGCGCAGGCCGTGGGCGAGCACAAGACCAGCATGTTGCAGGATGTGGAGGCCGGACGCGCGACCGAGGTGGACGCGCTGGTGGGCTCGATTCTGGAGCTGGGCGCGGTGGCTGAGGTGGCGACCCCAGCCATCGCGGCGGTTTATGGGTGCATGCGGTTGCTGGATGATACGCGGGCGAAGGGGTAAGGCGTGGGGGCAGTCGGCAGGGCCGACCGCCTCAAGACGGCTAACGCCCGAGATCGCTAGAGGAAATGGAGCGGGTAGAGGGAATCGAACCCTCGTATTCAGCTTGGAAGGCTGCTGCTCTACCATTGAGCTACACCCGCGTCGGCCCCTGATATGCCTCGACAGGGGCCGTTTGGCAAGATGCTGCTCGCCGCTCTCCCCAATCTTGAAACTCCCGCCCCGCGCCCGACAATAGGCAAGACGGAGACAGGGGGCGCCATGGCTGATCTGTTCGCGCCCTGGGGGTTCTGGTCGGGGCTGCCCTGCGCCATCGAGACCGCCCCCCCGCCCTTCGCCACGCTTGATCGCGTGCTGCTGGAGCTGCCCACCCTCGAGCTGCGCGGGCGCGCGGCGGACCGGGGCCGCAAGGGGACCCCGGTGCTGATCGTGGCGCCCTTCGCGCTGCATGATGCGGCCATCGCTGATTTTGCTGATGGATTCAGTCTGGCGGCGGTGCTGGACTTTGCGGGGCCGGTGGCCCTCACCCGCTGGAAATCCGCCACCGCCGACATGAAGCTGCTGACCATCGATTCCTATCTGGCGGAATTGAATGTGGCCGTGGATGAGCTGGGCGGGCGGGCGATTCTCGTGGGCCTGTGTCAGGGCGGCTGGCTGGCGGCGGTCTATGCGGCGCGCTTTCCCGCCAAGGTCGCGGCGCTGGTCGTGGCGGGGGCGCCCATCGATCTGGCGGCGGCGCCTTCGCAGATCGTGGAGAATGTGGCGGCGACCCCGGCCTTCTGGCTGCACGGCTATCTCAGCGCCTTCGGCGGGCTGGCGCCGGGGGAGCATCGGCGCATGCAGTGGACCCGCGAGAGCCTCGACACGACCGCCCGCGAGGCCCTGCAACGGGAGCCAACGCCCGCCCAGCAAGCGGCCTTCGACCGCTGGAACGGCTTCACCCTCGCCCTGCCCGGGCCTTTCTTCGTGCAGGCGACCGAGTGGCTGTTTCGCGAGAACCGGCTGGCGCGGGGCTGTTTTTGCGCCCTGGGCAAGCCCTGCGATCTCGGGGCGATCACGGCGCCGATCTTCGTGCTGGCGGCGGCGGGGGACGTGGTGATCCCCCCGCCCCAGACCCTCGCTTTGCGGGATCTCTGCCCTCGGGCGAAGGTCAGCGCAAGGGTCGCGCCGGGGGTGCATCTGTCCCTCTTCATGGGGGCGGATATGCTGGCGGGGCCGTGGCGGGAGATTGCGGGGGAGCTGGCGGGGCTCACCCCTTCACGATCTTCTCGATCTCGTGGACTGGATGCTTCGTGAGGTCCTTGTCGATTTCGCCGATGACCCGGTCGTGCAAGCTCTTGCCCGCGATCTTGCGGATGGTCGCCAGCGCCCGGGGCGGCGCCACCAGCACCACCTCGCGCACGTCATTGGCGTCGCACAGGGCGGTGAAGGCGTCCACGGCCCGGCGCACAAAGGCGTCCTCCGCCGCCTGATGCCAGTCGGTTCCCTCGATGGAGCTGCGCGGCCCGAAGGCGTTGCCAAGGCGACCGGGCTCATCGGCGCCCAGATCCGCCGTATGGGAGGCGCCGGTCTCGTGCATCTCCTGCTCCACCGTGAAGGCGGGCTTGGCCGCCGGGCCCCCATTACGAATGAACAGGGCCTTGCGGCCATCGCAGACCAGCAAGCGCGTCTCAGGGTGGAGGATACGGTCCATCAGCGAACTCCGTCAGGGGAAACCAACGAGGGAACGCGCAGGGAGGGGGAAATGATCCCGTAGAGCCAAAGGGAGATGCTAGCCGGAGACCAGGCCCGTCTCCTTCATGAGCGCAAGCGCGGGCGCCTCGCGCAGGAAGGCGAGCAATTGGCGCGCCTGCGCGGGCGCCTGCCCCTGTTTGCCAGCCGCCGCCACAAAGGGCGTGCCCAGGCCCATGGCCTGCGGAATGACCCCGGTGAAGGTGACGCCCTCCACCGTGATGATCTCGCTCAGAAGGGTGATCACCCCATCCGGATGCCCCTTCGCCACGGCGGCGGAGACCACGGAGCCCGGCCCTTCAATGAAATGGGCGCGGGATTTCAGGTCCTCGCCAAAGCCAAGGCGCGTCGCGGCGGCGATGATGTCCATGCCGAGGTTCGTCCCCGCCTTGGGATCGGACAGGCCGACCGATGGCAAGGAGCGGATGAGATCGGCGAAACCCTCGACCGTATCGATGGGCCGCGCCGCCAGCCCCGCCCGCAGCCCCATGCCAACCGGGCTTTTGGCGACGATGAAGCGGGTCTGCGGGTCCAGCTGGGCGGAGGCCTCGTCATTCAGGCTGCCGAGGGTGACGACAGCGGCGTCAAACCCCGCGCCGGCCGACACCAGTTCTCGCGTTTTGGCGGGAGCGCCGAAGGTGAGCGAAACGGAAACGCCGGAGATCTGCGTAAAGAGAGGCGCGATCTTCTCCATGGCTGAGCGAAAGCCGCCCGCGCAGATGACGTGAATCGCCGTTTTGTCGGAAGTCATGGGGTTTCCTCACGCCTGTGATTTTAGGCGGAAGTTTCGACCATTTCCGCCTGATTTGCAAATGAACGCCCGAGCCTTGCAGGGGGGCCGGGTCTGTGATCTTTTGCAGCCAGGACGAGCGATGGTCGACAGCTGCAACAGCGGCCAGGCTCGGTTCCCGGAGGAAGAATGAAGCCCGCCCCCTTCACCTATCACGACCCCGCAACCACTGCGGAAGCCGTGGCTGTGCTCGCCAGCCATGAGAATGCGCGGCCCCTGGCTGGCGGCCAGTCGCTCGTGCCCATGATGAACTTTCGCTACGCCGCGCCCGACCATCTCGTGGATCTCAACGGAATCGAATCGCTGCGGAGCCTCGAGGTCGGCGCGCGCATCGCCATCGGCGCCATGACGCGCCAGCGCGAGGTGGAGTTTTCCACCGATCTGGCTGCGGCCTGCCCCATTCTGATCGAGGCCCTGCGCCATGTGGGCCATCGCCAGACCCGCAATCGCGGCACCATCGGCGGCTCCCTCTGCCATCTCGACCCCGCCGCCGAGACCCCCGCGATCATGCTGCTGCATGACGCCACGGTCACCACGCAGTCCGCCGCAGGATCGCGCGATCTGCCCATGGGCGACTTCGCGCTGGGCTTCATGACCAGCGCTCTGGAGCCCGACGAATTGCTCACCCGCGTCTCCTTCGACGCCTGGCCGCAGGATCACGGTTGGGGCTTTGAAGAATACGCCCGCCGCCACGGCGATTTCGCCATCGCCTCCGCAGGCGTGCTGCTGACCCTCGATGCGCGCGGCGCCGTGGAGAGGTTCGCCATGGTGATCGGCGGCCTTGGGCCAACACCCCAACGCTTGCACGATTTCGAGGCGCAGGCGCTGGGCGCCATGCCCGACGATGATTTCATCAAGGCCGCAGCCAACGCCGCCCGGAGCGTCGAGGCGATGGACGACGCCCATGTGAGCGCACGCTATCGCCAGCACCTCGCCTCCGTCATGTCCGCCCGCGCCCTGCGCCGGGCCCTCGCCTGCGCGGCCCAGAGGAGCCTTCAGCATGCCTGACATCCGCAAGATTTCCGTCACCGTGAATGGCAAGCGCCATGAAGCGGAGGTCGAAAGCCGCCTGCTGCTCGCCGATTTCCTGCGCAACACCCTCGACCTCACGGGCACCCATGTGGGCTGCGAGCATGGCGTCTGCGGCGCCTGCACCGTCATGGTGGACGATCACTCCGCCCGCTCGTGCCTCATGTTCGCGGTGCAGGCCAATGGCAAGTCGATCACGACCATCGAGGGCCTCGCGCAGGCCGATGGCTCGCTGTCGATCCTGCAGGAGGCCTTCCGCCAGAAGCATGGGCTGCAATGCGGCTTCTGCACCCCGGGCATGCTGATCACGCTGACCGAGCATCTGCGCGACAATCCGGATCCCACCGAAGAAGAATTGCGCGAGGTGCTGACCGGCAATCTGTGCCGCTGCACCGGGTATCAGGCCATTGTCGAGGCCGGTCTCGACGCCGCAGCAAAAATGCGCGCCAGCAAAGCGGAGCATGCGTGATGGGGATGCGTTTTTTCGGCGCCAGCGTTCTGCGCAAGGAAGACCCGGCCCTGCTCACCGGCAAGGGCCGCTATGTGGATGACGTGAAGCTGCCGGGCATGCTGCACGCCGCCTTCGTGCGCAGCACCTACGCCCATGCGCTGATCAAGAGCATCGACAAGAGCGCGGCGCTCGCCCTACCCGGCGTCGTGGCCGTGCTCACCCATGCGGATCTGCCCGAGCCCATGCGCTCGCGTCGCCTGCCGCTCTATGTGCCCCACCCCGCCATCAAGCAGACCTTCATGCCCTGGCCGCTCGCCAAGGACGAAGCCTGTTTCGCGGGCGAGGCCATCGCCATCGTCGTCGCCGAAAGCCGCTATATCGCGGAGGACGCAGCGGCGCTGGTGGAGGTCGATTACGAGGTGCTGCCCGCCTCCATCGATCCGCGCGAGGCGATCCTAGCGGGCGCGCCGCTCGCCCAGCATGGCGCCACAAGCAACATCGTCACGCAGGTGCCGGTAAAGATCGGCGACACCGACAAGGCCTTCGCCAACGCGCCGCATATCTTCCGCGAGCAATTCGCCATGCATCGCGGCGGGCCCTTCTTTCTGGAATGCCGCGGCGTCGTGGCCGATTGGGACGCGACGGCGGAACAACTCACCGTTCACGCTTCCTCGCAGGGCTCCCATCGCTTCAAGCGCACCTTCATCGATCTGCTGGACCTCGCCGACAATCAGGTGCGGGTCATCACCAATGATGTGGGCGGCGGCTTCGGCCCCAAGGGCTCCTTCTATGTGGAATATGCCGCGCTGGCGGCGGCCACCATCGCGGTCGGCAAGCCCGTCAAATGGATCGAGGACCGGCGCGAGAATTTCGTCGCGACCCAGCAGGAGCGCGACCAATATTGGGACATGGAAGTCGCCGTCAATGAACAGGGCAAGCTGCTGGGCCTGCGCGGCAAGCTCGTCCATGACGGCGGCGCTTACGTGACCTGGGGGCTGGTGCTGCCATGGATCGCGGCGACTTCGGTCATCGGCCCCTATGTGCTGCCGAATTACCAGCTCGAACTCATCGTCGCCATGACGAACAAGATCACCTGCAGCCCCGTACGCGGCGCCGGGCGTCCGCAGGGTTGTTTCGTCATGGAACGCATGATGGATCGCATCGCACAGGAACTCGGTCTTGACCGGGGCGAGGTGCGGCGTCGCAACTTCATCCAGCCCGATCAGTTCCCCTACAAGGTCGGCCTCATCTTCAGGGATGGGCGCCCCGTCACCTATGACAGCGGCGATTATCCCAAGAGCCAGCAGATGGCGCTGGACCATATGGATTGGGAGAACTTCCGCACTAGGCAGGAAGCGGCGCTGAAGCAGGGCCGCTATATCGGCATCGGCCTCAGCAACGCGGTGGAAGGTACGGGCCTCGGGCCTTATGAAGGCGCGACCATCCGCATCTCCACCAGCGGCAAGATCGTGGTCTTCACCGGCGCGACTCCCCAGGGCCAATCGCACAAGACCACGCTGGCGCAGATCGCCGCCGATCATCTGGGCGTCGATTACAACGATGTGAGCGTGGTGACGGCGGACACTGCGACCATTCCCTTCGGCATGGGCACCTTCGCCTCGCGCACCGCCGTGAATGCGGGCTCCTCGGTTCATCTGGCGGCCATCGAGGTGCGCGAGAAGATCAAGAAGATCGCCTCCGAACTGCTGGAAGTCTCGCCGGACGATCTCGAACTGAAGGACGGCGCGGTGGAAGTGCGGGGCGTGCCGGGGCTGCGCAAGACCTTCCGCGAACTCGCCTATAACGCGGTGGGCCTCTATGGCTTCTCCATGAAGGCGGATCGCGACCCCGGCCTGGAAGCCACAAGCTATTTCAAGCCGGAGCAGTCGACCTACGCCAACAGTTGCCATGTGGCTGAAGTCGAGGTTGATATCGAGACCGGCCATGTGAAGGTGACGCGCGTGCTCGTCAATCACGACTGCGGCAATGTCATCAATCCCATGGTCGTGGAGGGGCAGATCGTGGGCGGCGTGGCCCATGGCATCGGCAACGCCCTGTTCGAGCGCCTGCTGTTCGATGAGACCGGCCAGCCCCTCACCACCAGCTTCGCCGATTATCTCCTGCCCATGGCCACCGATGTGCCGAATGTGGAGACCCTCCATACGGAGACGCCCTCCCCGCTCAACCCAATCGGCGTGAAGGGCGCTGGCGAAGGCGGCACCATCGCGGTCATCGCGGCGATCATCAGCGCCGTGGAGGACGCCCTGCGCCCCTTCAACGTGCGCCTGACGGAGATGCCTATCTCGCCGGAGCGCATCGTCGAACTGGTGCTCGACGCGAAACATAAATAGACGACGCCTGAGGGATGAGACACATGAACTTCAGAACCCAATCGGGCCTTGGCATCGCCTATCGCTCGCGCGGACAGGGCCGCACCATGGTGCTGCTGCATCCGGTGGGCCTGTGCGGCGCCTTCTGGGATCCCGTGGTGGCGGAGCTGGAAAACGAGTTCCGGCTCATCACCCCCGACGCGCGCGGCCATGGGCAGAGCGACGTGCCCGCGCAGGCCTTCGGGCTCGATGACCTCGCCGACGATGTCGCCGAACTCATCCGCGCCGTGGGCCAGGCGCCGAGCCTTGTGGTCGGCTGCTCCATGGGCGGCATGACCGCGCAGGCGCTCGGCGTCCGCGCGCCGGAGTTGTTGGCGGGCGTGGTGATCGCCAACACCGCCCATCGCCGCAATGATGATGGCCGCGCCGTTATGGAGCAACGGGCGCAAGCCGCCCTCAAGGGCATGCCCACGGTGCTGAAGACAACGCTGTCGCGCTGGTTCGACGCCGATCTGCAACTGCTGCGGCCCGAACTGGTGATGCAGGCCCGCGACTGGTTGCTGGAGGCGGACCCTGTGGTCCACTGCTGGTCCTGGCGCGCCATTCGCGATCTCAACTACGCCACGCAGCTGGAGATCATGCGTCGCCCCGCCATGGCCATTGCGGGCCTGCGGGATCAATCGACGCCCGTCAGCGCCATGAAGGATCTGGCGGCGACCATTCCCGGTTGCGACTATCGCGAACTCGATACAGGACACCTCGCCCCCCTCGAACAACCCGCACAATTCGCAGCGCTTCTGCGCAGCTTCGCGAACCGCGTCTACGCCGCCTGAGCGGCGCCAACAGGATTCAGGACATGAGCGACAACACAGGCGCAGCCCCCAATCCCCCGCGCGATCTGCACGAGCATCTAGCCGCGCTGGACGCCGCAGGGCTGCTGGTGCGCATCGACCGTCCCATCAACAAGGACACCCAGTTGCAACCGCTGGTGCGCTGGCAGTTCATCGGCGGCATGCCCGAAGATGAGCGCAAGGCCTTCCTCTTCACCCATGTGGTGGACTCCAAGGGCAAGCGCTACGACATGCCCGTACTGCTGGGCGCCCTTGCAGGCTCGCCCCGCATCTACGCCATGGGCATGGGCAGGCCCACGAGCGAAATCGGTCACGCCTGGATGGACGCCGTCGCCAATCCCGTGCCGCCAGTCACCGTCGCCACGGGCGCCTGTCAGGAGGTCGTGATATCAGGCGACGCCTTGAAGCAGCCCGGCGGCGGCCTCGCCATGTTGCCGGTTCCCATTTCAACGCCCGGCTATGACGCGGCGCCCTATCTCAC